>DAIQRN010000324.1:0-3824 GCA_036786185.1 Acidovorax sp.
AGCGGGATCTGGTCGAACAGGATCTTCATGTCCTCGACCGAATCAATCGCCACACCGGCCTTGCCGACGTCGCCCGTGACGCGCGGGTGGTCGCTGTCGTAACCGCGGTGCGTGGCCAGGTCAAAAGCCACCGACACGCCCTGCCCGCCCGCGGCCAGGGCCTTGCGGTAGAAGGCATTGGATTCCTCGGCGGTAGAGAAACCTGCGTACTGGCGAATCGTCCACGGCCGCACGGCATACATGGTGGCCTGCGGGCCCCGCAGATAGGGCTCGAAGCCCGGCAGCGTGTTGGCATACGGCAGGCTGGCCGTGTCTTCGGCGGTGTACAGCGGCTTGACGGTGATGCCGTCGGGCGTGACCCAGTTGAGGGCGCTGACATCGCCTCCCGGGGCCGACTTGGCGGCAGCCTTGGCCCAGGCTTGCAGCGAAGACGCGGCGAACTCGGGGGCGTTGTTGTGGGCGGTGTCACTCATGGCGAAGGCTTCTCCGAAGATGGCGTTGGACGGTCTCAGGGCATGCCCCGACATCGCCGCGATTTTACATCATTCATAATTATTGATTCAAAATATTCCGAGTCGCCTACAATCCGCCCATGTCCGCTGTCACCCTCACCCCCCGCGCCCTTTACGAAGAAGTCGCCGAGCAATTGCGCCAGCGCATCTTCCGCCGCGAGCTGGAGCCCGGCAGCTGGATTGACGAGCTCAAGATCGCCGAGGAATTCGGCATCAGCCGCACTCCGCTGCGCGAGGCGCTCAAGGTGCTGGCCGCCGAGGGCCTGGTCACGATGAAGGTGCGCCGGGGCGCCTACGTGACCGAGATGAGCGAAAAGGACCTGCGCGACGTGTACCACCTGCTCAGCCTGCTGGAGAGCGACGCCGCCGGCGTGGTGGCCGAGCGCGCCAGCGATGCCCAGCTCAAGGCGCTGCAAGGCCTGCACGCCGAGCTGGAAACAGCTGTGACCGACCGAGAGAAGTTCTTCGCCGTCAATGAACGCTTTCACATGCAGTTGCTGGAGCTGGCCGACAACCGCTGGCGCAGCCAGATGGTGGCCGACCTGCGCAAGGTCATGAAGCTCAACCGCCACAACTCGCTGTTCAAGCAGGGACGCATCGAGGACTCGCTGGGCGAACACCGCGCCATTCTGGCCGCCATGGTGGCGCGCGATGCAAAGGCCACGATGCGGGCCATGCAGGCGCACTTTGCGCAGGGGCTGGAGGCAGCGACCTGAGGCCGCCCTAGCCGTCGCACAGCAAGGCCCCAGGGCCAGCATTCCAGAAACAGAAATACACCATTCGCAGCGCAGCGAAGAACCCCCAACCACCGGGGAGTGCGTTCGATGGCTATCATCCTACGGGTTAACACCGAGGCCACAGCCTCCATTGCCCAGTCTGATGACCCCCATTCCCTCCGATATCGCCAGCGTCCAGACGCTGCCGCAGCTTCTTGCCTACCGCGCCGCCCGTACCCCCCATGCCGAGGCTTACCGCGCTTTTGACACCACCACCCAAGCCTGGGCCAGCCTGACCTGGGCCCAGACAGCCCAGCAGGTGGGCCAGTGGACACAGGCGCTGGCCGCCCTGCAGTTGCCCGCAGCGGCCCGGGTGGCCATCTTGCTGCCCAATGGCCTGCACGCCATGTGCGCCGACCAGTCCACGCTGGCCGCGGGTTGCGTGCCCGTGCCGCTGCATGCCATCGACAACCCCGGCAGCATCGCCTACATCCTAGCGGACTGCGAGGCCTCCATGCTCATCGTGAGCCAGGCCGAGCAGTGGGAGAGGATCCGCGCCGTGGGCACGCCGTTTCCGGCCCTGCGGGTGGTGGTCATCACCGATGACGACACGGCGGCGCTGCAGGCCGCGCCCGCCTCCGGGGCAGGCCCCGCCATCGGCTCGCTGGCCCAGTGGCTGGCGGGTGCCGCCCATGCGGGTAGCGCCCCGACCCCCACGCCGCCCGGGGCGGAGGACCTGGCTGCCATCGTCTATACCTCGGGCACCACCGGCAAACCCAAGGGCGTGATGCTGACGCACCGCAACGTGGTCAGCGACGTGAAGGCCGTGCTGGAGCGCATCGCGCCCACGGTGGATGACGTGTTTCTGTCGTTCCTGCCGCTGTCGCACACGTTTGAACGCACGGGCGGCTACTACCTGCCCATTGCGGCGGGCAGTTGCGTGGCCTATGCGCGGTCGGTGGCACAGTTGGCCGAAGACCTCAAGACCGTGCGCCCCACGGTGCTGGTGTCGGTGCCGCGCATCTACGAGCGCATCCACTCCAAGCTGATCGAAAAGCTCTCTCCCTCCCCCTGGAAGATGCAGCTGTATGAGGCCGCGCAGCACAAGGGCTGGTCGCGCTTTTGCGCCGCCCAGGGCCTGCAGGCCCCTGCCGCCGAGGAGGCCCGCGCGGCGGGATGGATGGCCGCCCTGCCCTGGCCCCTGCTGCAGGCGTTGGTGGCCAAGCCGCTGCTGGACCAGTTTGGCGGCCGCGTGCGCGTGGCCGTGAGCGGCGGCGCCCCGCTGTCGCCCACCATCGCCAAGTGTTTTCTGGGCCTGGGCCTGCCCTTGGTGCAGGGCTACGGCATGACCGAGACCGCGCCCGTGGTGTCGGTGAACGCACTGGACGACAACGACCCCGCTTGCGTGGGCAAGGCCCTGCCGGGCGTGGAGGTGCGCATTGGTGACGACCACGAGCTGCAGGTGCGCGGCCCCATCGTGATGAAGGGCTACTGGAAACGGCCCGAAGACACCGCCCGCATCCTGAGCGCCGACGGCTGGCTGGGCACGGGCGACCAGGCCGACATCGTGAACGGCCGCATCTACATCAAGGGCCGCATCAAGGAAATCATCGTCACCTCCACGGGCGAGAAGGTCCCGCCCGGCGACCTGGAATTGGCCCTGTTGGCCGACCCGCTGCTGGAACAGGCTTTCGTCGTGGGCGACAACCGCCCCTTCATCGCCTGCGTGGCCGTGCTCAATGCGGCCGAATGGCAGCGGCTGGCGGCAGACCTGGGCCTTTCGGCCCAGGATGACGAAAGCCTGAACCATCCCAGCGTGCAGCGCGCCGTGCTGGCGCGCATCGAAAAGAACACCGCCAGCTTCGCCCGCTACGCCGTGCCGCGCGCGGTGCACCTCACGCTGGAGCCGTGGACGATTGAAAACACCTTCATGACGCCCACGCTCAAGCTCAAGCGCAACAACCTGATGGCCTTTTTTGCCGAGGCGATCGAGGGGATGTACCAGAAGCCGGGCGGGCGCTGAGCACCTGCAATGCGCGGCCAGGCCACCAGCAGTCCCTGGTCGTGCAGATATTGAAGCAGCTAGCGCTTATCCATCAAGCGCTAGAGGTCATATAGACCATAAGCCGCTCAGCTCAAACGTCGAACTGCAGAGGATTCTTGCCCCGGATGGGCGCATAAAACGCCTTGATCGTCGCCATGTCCGCCTCGATATCGCCCGTGGGCTCGAACACCGGCCCCAGGCCGCCGGCCTTGCGGCCATAGTCCACAAAGGCCAGCACGATGGGCACGCCGGCCTGCTGGGCGATGTAGTAAAAGCCCGTCTTCCAGTGCCGCGTCTTGCCGCGCGTGCCCTCGGGCGGCACGATCAGTTGCATGGGGCCGTCTGCATCCCGCATGGCCTGGGCCGAGCTGGCCACCAGGTTGTTGGCCTGGCTGCGGTTGACCGGAATGCCGCCCAGCCAGCGCATGACCCCGCCAAACGGCGCATTGAACAGGCTTTGCTTGCCAATCCAGTACACCCGCAGCCGCAGCGAGAATGCCAGCATCAGCGTGTACGGCAGGTCCCAGTTGCTGGTGTGGGGCGCGGCGATCA
>DAIQRN010000015.1:0-14787 GCA_036786185.1 Acidovorax sp.
TGCGGCGACGTGCACCTGCGCCTGTCGTTCTACAAGAAGCTGGCCACGGCCAAGAACCCCGACCAGATCGACGGTCTGCTCGAAGAGATCGTGGACCGCTTCGGCAAACTGCCGCCGCAGGCCCAGACCCTGATCGACGTGCACCGCCTGCGCGTGCTGAGCCAGCCCTACGGCGTGGTGAAGGTGGACGCGGCGCCTGGCGTCATCAACATCACCTTCAAGCCCCAGCCGCCGATTGACCCGATGCGCATCATCGAGCTGATCCAGAAGAACAAGCACATCAAGCTGGCGGGCAACGAGAAGCTGCGCATCGAGCGCGAACTGAAGGAGCCCAAGGACCGCGCCCAGATGGTGCGCGACGTGCTGCGCTCGCTGGGGCAGCCGGTGGCGGCTTAGGGCGCAGCGAAGCCTTGAATATGATAAAAATCGGCCTCTAGCGCTTATCCATCAAGCGCAAGCAGCTATACAAACAATAGCAAATCACATGGAAGCCGCCCTGGCCCTGATCGCCCTCGCAGCGGCCTTCTTCGCCCGCCCCTGGCGCCTGCTGGCGGGCCGCAAGCCGCTGGCGCACGAAAAGCACGGCGCCCCCGCTGCGCTGTGGACACCGCTGCTCGCCACTTTGGTGCTGCTGCCCTGGGCCTGGGCCCTGCCCACACTGCACCGCATGCCGCTGCAACTGCAGTGGTCGGGCGCATGCCTGGTGCTGCTCATGCTGGGCTGGCCGCTGGCCGTGCCCACGCTGCTGGCGGTGGGCGGCATCGCGGCACTGGTCTCGCCCGCACTGGGTTGGTGGGATGCACTGGGCATCGCCGTCTGGCAGGGGGTGGTGCCCGCCACGCTGGCGCTGCTGCTGGGCGTGGTGCTGCGCCGCCTGGCAGGCGCCCGCGTGCTCGCCGGGGTGCGGGCGTTCGTCTATGTGCTGGGCCGGGGTTTTCTGGGTACTGCGCTGTGCCTGTTCGCTGCAGGGCTTCTCGCGCAGTGGAGCGGCCACGCACTGCCGGGCGTGGGCGGCCAGCTCTCGCTGGTGGCGCGCTGGCTCATGGCCTGGGGGGATGGGGTCGTCACCGGCATGCTGTGCGCGGTGTTCGTGGCTTTCAAGCCCGAATGGCTGGCCACCTGGTCAGACGAGATCTACCTGCACTCCAAAGATGACCCAGGCAAGGTTGAATAGGTCACTGCAACGGCGCACGCCCTGATTTGGGGTGGCTGCAAGACGCAAACGAGACACCATTGCTCCACACCTGAACCCAAAACTGGTCCGGAACTTGCTAAATTGAGTACGCGATATACCGCGTAAGGGTGTTGGACGGCGGCGATAGGCCGCTGACCTGCCCCAATTTATTCATATTCCACCACGGGAGGTGCTTCATGCGTTTTCGGCGTCTTTTTTCCACCCTTGCCTGCTCTGTTCTTGCGTTGTGTTCTGTGACGCCCGTCTTGGCCCAAGGCGCGTATCCCGATCGCCCCGTCAAGGTCATCGTGGCCTTGCCGGCCGGGGGCAGCGCCGACATGATCGCGCGCGTGGTCACGCAAAAAATGGCGGCCGAGCTGGGCCAGCCTTTCGTGGTGGACAACAAGGCCGGCGCCTCGGGTCAGATCGGTACACCGCTGGTGTCGCGCGCTACGCCTGACGGCTACACCCTCATGGTCTCGCCCGCATCGTTCCTCACCACGAACAAAAGCATTTTCAAGACCCTGCCCTACGACCCGGAAGCCGACTTCGTGCCCGTCACCAAGTTCGTGAACCAGCCCATGGTGCTGGTGGTCAAGGACAAGCAGAAATTCCCCACCGTGGCGGCCGTGATCGCCGCGGCCAAGGCGGCGCCAGGCAAGCTGACCTACGCATCATCGGGTGATGGCAGTCCGCAGCACCTGGCCGCGCTGATGTTCACCACGCGCACCAAAACCGATTTGCTGCACGTGCCCTACAAGGGGGGTGCCCCAGCCATCAACGACACCCTGGCCGGCACGGTGGACATGCTGTTTGCTGTGCTGCCCGAGGCGCTGCCGCACATCCAGTCGGGCAAGCTGCACGCGCTCGGTCTGATGGCCGCGCAGCGCACCAGCACCCTGCCGCAGACGCTCACCATGGCCGAGGCCGGCGCGCCAGAGATGAACCTCTCGGCCTGGGTGGGCCTGCTGGCCCCGGCCAAGACTCCCCAGCCCGTCATTGACCGCCTGCAGCGCGCCGCGCACGCCGCCCTGGCTGACCCCGACACCAAGGCCAAGCTGGGGGCCAGCGGCATGGAAGTGGCACCCGGCACCAGCCAGCAACTGAAGGACGCGATCACGCAGGAGATCAAGATCCACGCCGAACTGGTGAAGGCGGCAGGGCTGGTGCCGCAGTAAAACCGCCCGTCCGCTCGACCCTGGGGCCTGTCGGCCTCAGGATATCTTCATCGAGGCCGTGCGCAACCCCCGGATATTCAGCCCAGCGCCAGGCTGCCTGCATCCAGGGCCGGAGGGCGCAGCAGGTCCGCGTCGATGCCCATCACCCGGCTGGCGTGTTCCACGGCCTGCCACAGCGGAGCGGGCATGCGCAAAATCTCCTCGGGCGAGGTGGAGCGCGCAATCCAGGCGCTGATCTCGCCGTGCTGTGCAGGGGTCAGCAGCTCCAGGTGGAGCATCTCGTCAATGGTCTTCATTCAAGGTCATCCGTTGGAGGAGCCGCCAGGCCCCGGCGCTGTCTTGACAGCATAGTGCCAGAGATGTGCAGCCTGCCGCACCGATCTCAAGCAAGCCATGCGCACTGACACGGGTACGGGCTCGGACGGCGGCGCGGGCGATACCATTGCGGTTTTGCACCTGTCTGCGCCCCGTTTTTTCTCCCGCCATGACCCACGCCACCGAATTCGCCCCCGGCCTTGTTGTCCAGGACATCCAGGCCCCTCTGTCCCTGTCGAGCTACAAGCTCATCGCTTTCGACATGGACTCCACACTCATCAACATCGAATGCGTGGATGAGATCGCCGACGCCGCAGGCCGCAAGGCAGAGGTCGCCGCCATCACCGAAGCCGCCATGCAGGGCGTCATCACCGACTACAAGGAGAGCCTGCGCCAGCGCGTGGCCCTGCTCAAAGGGGTGACGGTGCAGCACATGGAGCAGGTCTTTGCCGAGCGCCTGCGCTTCAACCCCGGCGCCAAGGAGCTGATCACCGCCGCCAAGGCCGCGGGCCTGACGACGCTGCTGGTTTCGGGCGGTTTCACCTTTTTTTCCGACCGGGTGAAGGCAGAGCTGGGCATCGATTTCGCCCGCTCCAACATGCTCGAAGTACAAGACGGCCTGCTCACCGGCCGCATGGTGGACCAGGCCTGGGGCGACATCTGCGACGGCCTTGAAAAGCGCCGCACGCTGCTGGAAGTGGCCTCGCTCATGGGCATCTCGCCCCAGCAGGCCATTGCCGTGGGCGATGGCGCCAACGACCTGCCCATGATGGGCGCCTGCAATGATGCGGGCGGCCTGTCGGTGGCCTACCACGCCAAGCCCGCCGTGCGCGCGCAGGCCAAGGTGGCCATCAACCAGGGTGGGCTGGACCGCCTGCTCGAAGTGCTGCGCTGACCGCCGCGCGCCACACCCCGATGCGCCCAACGATCCGCGCCCGCATCGCCCTGCAGGCGCGTGCGCTGCGCAGCGACTGGAAGCGCCACCTCGCCACCCTGGCGCTGGCCTGGATCGCCATCGTGGCGGTGGACACCTGGCGCACGCGCGACCTGCCCCAGGGCCCCGCGCCCGATGTGCCGCTGGTGATGGCACCCACCCAGGCTGGCGGCAACGCCCCGGCCACCACCACCCTCGCGCAGTGGCGCGCCCAGCACCCCGGCCAGGCCGTGGCCGTGCACTTCTGGGCCGAATGGTGTGGGATCTGCAAGCTGGAAGAACCCAGCATTGCCAGCCTGTCGGCCGACTGGCCCGTGCTGGGCGTGGCCATGCAATCGGGCTCTGCCGAACGGGTGGCCCAGGTGCAACGCCAGCGGGGCATGGCCTGGCCCACGGCGGTGGACCCGCAGGGCACGCTGTCGCGCAGCTGGGGCGTGCGCGCCGTGCCTGCGCTGGTGGTCATCGACGTGCACGGCCAGGTGCGTTTTGCCACCTCGGGCTACACGCCGCAATGGTCCATGCGGCTGCGGCTGTGGTGGGCGCAGGCCATGCCGCATTGGCGCACATTGCTATCATAAAAATAGCATCTTGCGCTTGATGAATAAGCGCTGGGCCTATATTTAAGGCTTCAAAATTTTCCGCATTGGCTCAGCCAGGGTGACCACGGCCTGCAAGCCCATGCCGGGCGCCTGGCTGGCGATCAGGTCTGCCAGCGTCACCCGGTCCAGCTCCGCCAGGTAGGCCTGCATGGCGCGCTCCAGCACGCCCTTGAGGCGGCAATGGCTGCTCAGGCGGCACTGGTTGGAGACGGGGTCAAAGCACTCCACCAGATTGAAATCCGTCTCGGTCATGCGCACCACGGCCCCCACCTTGATCGTGTCGGCAGGTTGCATCAGCCGCATGCCGCCGCCCCGCCCGCGCGTGGTCTCCAGCAGGCCCTGGGCCGACAGCTGCTGCACGATCTTCATCAGGTGGCTGCGCGAAATTCCATAGGCCTCGGCCACCTCGGTGATCGTCACGGGCTGCTCGCGGCCTTCGGCGGCGGCGCAGTACATCAGTACGCGCAGCGTGTAGTCCGTCCATTGGGTCAGGCGCATCGAATTTGCCCTAGGTCAATTAAAAAATTCATTTGCTTTGAATTTTATCGGATAAAATATTCACACGACATGAATCTTTAAAGGACCACCATGAACGCCCGTGCCGACCACCAGAATCTCGCTGCCGCTACCACACCGTTTGCCCTCAGCGCCGACCAGCAGATCGGCCAGATCGCCGTGCACCTGCCCGGCGCCACGGCCGTGTTCCGCAGGCTCAAGCTCGATTTTTGCTGCGGTGGCCAGATCGCCCTGGCCCAGGCCGCTGCCGACAAGGGGCTGGACGTGAACGCCGTGCTGACCGAGCTGACCGCCCTGCAGCGCAGCGACGCCGCCCCCGAAGCCGCCTCGCCCAGCGCACTGATCGACCACATCCTGGTGCGCTACCACGAGGTGCACCGCGAGCAACTGCCCGAGCTGATCCGCATGGCCCGCCGCGTGGAAGCCGTGCACCGCGACAACCCCCAAGTGCCTGCGGGGCTGGCCGACCACCTGGAAGAAATGCACCAGGAACTGCTCTCGCACATGCTCAAGGAAGAGCAGGTGCTTTTCCCCATGCTCAAGCAGGGCGGCAACCCCTTCGTGGGCCAGCCCATCGGCATGATGCGCGCCGAACACGTGGACCATGGCGAGGCGCTGGACAAGCTCAACGCATTGACCAACGACGCCACCCCGCCCCAAGGCGCGTGCAACACCTGGCGCGCGCTCTATGCAGGCATCGCGCAGCTGGGCGATGACCTGATCAACCACATCCACCTGGAAAACAACGTGCTCTTCCCTGCGTTCGAGGCCGCTGCGGCACCTTCGCAGGGCTGCGGCTCGTCGGCCTGCGCATGCAGCTGAACACCTGCGCGCCAGACGCTCCCAGCACGTGCAAGGCGCACGCACCCAGCGCGGAAACCATCACCGCGCTGGTGCACGGCTTTTATGCCGATGTGCGCGCCGACCCGCTGCTGGGCCCCGTCTTCGAAGACGCCCTGCATGGCCGGTGGGACGCGCACCTGGCGCGGCTGGTGGACTTCTGGAGCACGGTGGCCCTGGGCACGCGCAACTTTCGCGGCGACGTGTTCGGCAAGCACATGGCGCTCGAAGGCGTGACGCCCGCGCACTTTGCGGCCTGGGTGGGGCTGTGGCAAAAGCACACCGATCGCCTCTTCACGCCCGAAGCCGCCCAGCCGCTGCAGGTGGCCGCGCACGGCATAGCGCGCAATCTTTTCAGGGGTTACTTCGGCAACGCGCCGGTGTTTGACACCGCGCAGGACGGCAACGCCGCCGGGCCTGCGGGCGCACACGCCTGAATACCGCCCTGCTTGCGCTACAGCCCAGGTGGCTGCCGGGCACCGCTGCGCAGCGGCGCCAGCAGGTCGGACAGCCCGTTGTGGTCGATCTCGTGCATCAGCGCCAGCAACTGGCCCAGCTCGCCTTTGGGAAAGCCCTCGCGCGCAAACCAGTTCAGGTAGTTGCCCGGCAGGTCGGCCAGCAGCGTGCCCTTGTGTTTGCCGTAGGGCATGGTTTGCGTGACGAGGCGCTGTAGTTTTTCGGGGTCCATGGCCCGCCTATCCGCCCGCGCGCTTGACCTTGTAGCCCAGCTTTTGCAGCGCGGCCACCACACGCTCCACATGGTCGCCCTGCACCTCGATCACGCCGTCTTTCACGGTGCCACCGCTGCCGCAGGCCGCCTTGAGCTGCTTGCCCAGTTGCACGAGGGCCGCCTCATCGACCAGCACGCCCTTGACCAGGGTCACGGCCTTGCCACCCCGGCCCTTGGTTTCGCGCGAAACGCGCACGATGCCGTCGCCCGTGGGCAAGGGCTTGTTTTGCTGGCAGATGCACTGCGCCACGGGCTGGCGGCAGCCGGGGCACATGCGGCCCGACTCGGTGGAATAGACCAGGCCGCCCAGATCGGCCAACGACATCTTCATGCCTTGTGCTCCGCCATGGTTTGCAGGATGTGGAAGTTCAACAGGCGCGTGGCCAGCAGGGTCTCGGTCAAAAAGCACACCAGTGCCAGCAGAAACGACAACACCCCCGCCAGGAAGCCCGCCACAGCCATGTGGTTGGCCCGAAAGTTGGTCGTTTCACCCAGAAACAGCAGGATGATGGTGATGCCAATCAGGAACGCGCAGAACGTGAGCAGGCCAATGCAGCCATTGGCAAGCCGCCCCCGCAAACGCAGGTCGGCCAGCTCCTTGTAGGCAAGGGCCAGAAAATCGGGCTCGGTGCTGACGCGCGCCCGGTCTTCCACCAGCCGGGCGCGGTCGATGATGCGGGCCAGGCGGCCTGCCACGGCGCCAATCATGCCGGACACGGCCGTGAGCAGAAACACGGGCGCCACCGCAAGTTGAATGCCATGGGTGATGGAGGTCGGATCGAGGGTCAGGGCCATGGGACGGCGCAATCGGTAAAGAGGGAGGGCCGATTATCTGCGCCCGGCACGACTGCAGCGACAATCGCGGTATCTGCCCGGCCACGCCCGCGTCCGCCCTTTTCCTCTCGCCTTTTCCCCTCGCCTTTCCCACCCATGCCTTTTTCAGCTCTCGGACTGTCTCCGGCCCTCGTCCATGCCGCCAGCCAGCTCGGGTTTGCCGTGCCCACGCCCATCCAGGCCGCGACCATTCCCGTGGTGCTGCAAGGGGCTGACCTTCTGGGCGCGGCGCAGACGGGTTCGGGCAAGACCGCCGCCTTTGCCCTGCCCCTGCTGCAGCAACTGCAGCTCGGTGCCACCACCGGCCCGCGCCGCGTGCGCGCCCTGGTGTTGGTGCCCACGCGCGAGCTGGCCGCCCAAGTGGGCGAGGTGCTGCGCAGCCTGGCCCAGCACCTGCAGCAGCCGCTGAAGATCGCCATCGTGTTTGGCGGCGTCTCCATCAACCCGCAAATGCTGGGCCTGCGCGGCGGCGCTGACATCGTGGTGGCGACGCCGGGCCGCCTGCTCGACCTGGTCCAGCACAACGCGCTGCGCCTTGGCGCCGTGGCCCACCTGGTGCTGGACGAGGCCGACCGCCTGCTCGACCTGGGCTTTACCGACGAGCTGCAGCGCGTGCTGGCCCTGCTGCCCGCCCGGCGCCAGAACCTGTTCTTCTCGGCCACCTTCCCCACCGCCGTGCAGGCACTGGCCGACGGCCTGCTGCACGACCCCGTGCGGGTGGAGGTGCCCCATACACCGGGCCATGAGCCCGCCATCACCCAGCGCGCCATTGCCGTCGATGCCAGCCGCCGCACGCAGCTCCTGCGCCATCTGGTCAAGGAGCACGACTGGTCGCGCGTGCTGGTGTTCGTCGCCACCCAGTACGCCGCCGAGCATGTGGCCGAAAAACTCTACAAAGCTGGCATCTACGCCACGCCCTTCCATGGCGGCCTGAGCCAGGGCGCGCGCAACCAGGTGCTGCAGGAGTTCAAGGAGGAGCGCTGGCAGGTGGTGGTGACCACCGACCTGGCCGCGCGCGGCATCGACATCGCGCAGTTGCCCGCCGTGGTCAACTTCGACCTGCCGCGCTCGGCGGTGGACTACGTGCACCGCATCGGCCGCACGGGCCGCGCCGGCGAGGCCGGTGTGGCCGTGAGCTTCGTGACGGCCGACGCCGAGGCGCACTTTCGCCTGATCGAACAGCGCCAGCACCTGGCCCTGCCGCGCGAGCAGGTCGCGGGCTTCGAGCCCACCGAGACAGCCGCCCCTGCCCCCAGCGTCACCGACCCACAGGGCACGGGCGGCATCAAGGGCAAGCGCCCCAGCAAGAAGGACAAGCTGCGCGCGGCGGCAGCAGCGGCCACCGCCAGCAGCCACAAAAAAGGCCCCTGAACGGAGCCTTGGAAAGCGCTGCGGGTAGCCCCCGGCAAGCCCGACCAGTCAGTCCCCGTCGCCTTCCTCAGGCAGGTCGTTGCCAGCGCTGGCAGCGCCACGGTCGGCCCCACCTGCGGTCCGGGGCTGGCGCTTACCGGTCTTGGCCAGGATTTCCACATAGAACTGGGCGCCGCCCTCGGCTGCCACCTCATTGATCAGCCCCGTCAGGGCCGAGAGATGCACCACAGTGGCATCTTCCTTGGTGCGGCCGAAGCGGCAATCAAAGTCCCAGAAATCGGCGCCCTCGGGCAGATCGCGGCGGCGTTCGCGCTTGATGTACTTGCGAATCTCGTGCTTGACGGCGTCCAGAACGCGGTCGCGGTTCTTGCCTTCAACGTGAAGTTGGAAAATTTTTCTCATAGGCGATGGTACCGCCTGCGGCGACCCGCAACCGCAACCGCAAAACCCCAGAAGGTGCTCACGATCTCAGCGCAAGGCGATCGGCAACGGTGCGCGCGCCTCGCCCACCACCATTCCATCGCCATCCGATGCCAGCCGGAACTGGTGCACGACCTCCAGCAAGCGCCGCACCTGGTGCTTCATGCCGCTGGACACCGATGAACTGTCATCCACCAGCACCGCGTTCTGCTGCGTGGCGATGTCCAGTTGCCGCACGGCCTCGCCGATCTGCGCAATACCCCGGGCCTGCTGCTGGCCCGCGCCCTGGATCTCGCTGATCAGCGCCATCACCTGATCGACATGCCGCACCGTGTTGGCCATGCGCTCGCCCGCCTGGCTGACCAGGGACGACCCGCGCTCGATGCCGCGCACGCTGGCCGTGATCAGCCCCCGGATCTCGCGGGCCGCCGTGCTGCTGCGCTGCGAGAGCCCCCGCACCTCGCCCGCCACCACCGCAAAGCCGCGGCCCTGGGCCCCGGCGCGGGCGGCCTCCACGGCGGCATTGAGGGCCAGCAGATTGGTCTGGAAGGCAATGTCGTCAATCACCTTGATGATGTCGGTGATCTTGCGCGACTGGGCGTTGATCTCCTGCATGGTGGCGATCATGTCGCGCATCACGCTACCGCCCTCGTTCGCCACCTTGCTGGCCTCTTGCGCCCAATGGGTGGCGCGGCTGGCGTTGTTGGTGTTGTGTTGCACGGTGGCGGTGAGTTGCTCCATCGACGCTGTCGTCTCCTGCAGGCTGGCCGCCTGCACCTCGGTGCGCCGCGCCAGGTCTGCGGTGCCGTCAGCCATCTGCACCGCCTCCTGGGCCACCGTCTCGGTGCTCTCGCGCACCTCGGTGATCACGCGCACAAGCTGGTGATTCATGTCGCGCAGGGCCGCCAGCAGCTCCGCCGTTTCATCGCTGCCGCGCACCTCGATCCGCGCGCCCAGGTCGCCGCTGGCCACCCTGCGGGCCAATGCCACCGCCTGGCGCAGCGGCCGCGAGATGGAACGGGTGATGACCCAAGCCATCGCGGCCCCGGCCAGCAGCGCCAACGCGGTGGCCGCCAGCATCCACAGGTGGATGCTCTCGCTCATCTGCCGAGCCGCGCCAAACTCATCGGCGCCCACGCTGATCTGCAAGGCCACCAGTTGCTCGATCGCGTCCTGAACCTTGGAGGCATGGGGTCGGATCTGGCTGATGTACAGCTCAGAGCCATCGTCGTACTTGCCGCCCACCAGCGCGGCGGCGGCCGGGACCAGGCCCTTGTCCAGATAGTCGGTGTTGGCGGCGGCAAAGGCCTGGGCCAGGGCTTGCTCTTTGTCGCCGTGCGGCTGGGCGGCATAGGCTGTCCACAAGACCTGGATGCGTTCGATATTCGTGCTCAAGGCCGCGTGGCTGGCCTGCAGATTGCTGGTGCCCGGGTCCATCAGCATGTCCATCACCAGCACGCGGTTGCGCTGGGTCAGGTGGCTGATCTCGGCCAGCACGCCCATGGGCACCATGCGCTCGCCATAAAGCGCTGCGCTGCGCTCGGTCAGGCGCTTGGCGCCGCCCATGCCGCCCACCGCCAAGGCGCAGAGCAACAGCAAAAGCACTGCGAAGGCCAGGGCCAGCCTGGTGCCAATTTTCATCGTCTGAAGCATTGAGAAATCTCTTGAATCACCGCCGGGAGGCCGTGCGCTCAAAAGATACTATTTGTTGCAAATGACAAAGCAATGACCATGACTTTTAGAACCTGTTCAATGTCTATCCGTCACGCCACGCGAAAGGCAGCCGGACGTCCGCACGGCACAATGGCCCGCATGACGGCATCCCCCCATCCCCGGCGCTCTCCGCCACCCCACCCGCCTTCGCGCCCCGCCCATCGCCCCACTCCCAGCAAGGATCAGATCGCCCTGCTGGAGCCGTTCGAGCGCCTGGGCACCGACCGTATCGCGCTCGTGTCCACCCCCGAGCAGGCCGACAAGGCCTGCGCTGCGCTGGCCGCAGCCAGCGCCTGGGGTTTTGACACCGAATCCAAGCCCACCTTCGTGCAAGGCGAGGCGTCAGACGGCCCGCACATCGTGCAACTGGCCACACTGGAGCGCGCCTGGGTGTTCCAACTGCACGACCCCGGCTGCCGCGCCCGCGTGGGCGAGTTGCTGGCCCTGCGCGGCGTGACCAAGGCGGGCTTTGGCCTGGGCGACGACACCCAGCGCATCCGCAGCAAACTGGGTGTGCAGCCCCAGGAGGTGCTGGAACTCAACACCGTGTTCCGTCAGCAGGGCTACCGCAAGGACATGGGCGTCAAGGGCGCCGTGGCCGTGCTGTTCAACCGGCGCTTCATCAAATCCAAAAAGGCCGCCACCTCGAACTGGGCCAACCCGCGCCTGAGCGAATCGCAGCTGCTGTACGCGGCCAACGACGCCTGGGCGGCGGCGCGCGTGTATCACGCGCTGGGGCTGGCGACATAATTTAAGTGTTTTAGACCTCTAGCGCTTATGCAGCAAGCGCTAGAAGCTATGATTTTTGATAGACCCTAGACACCAGTAGCCGGTGCCTACAAGCGCGCCGCCAGCCGCGCCGCCTGGTCAATGGCGCGCTTGGCGTCCAGCTCGCCGGCCTCCAGCGCGCCGCCCACCAGGTGCACTTTTTGGCCTGAAGCCTGCAGTGCGTCGGCCAGCTCGCGCAAGGGCAATTGGCCCGCGCACAGCACCACGGTGTCGCAGGCGATCCAGGTGGGGTCGGCGCGCTGCTCGCCGTAGGACACCAGCAAGCCTTCGTCGGCGATGCGCTCGTAGTTCACGCCGCCCACCATGTCGACCTGCTTCATCTTGAGCGTGGTGCGGTGGATCCAGCCCGTGGTCTTGCCCAGCCCCTCGCCGAGCTTGCCTTTTTTGCGCTGCAGCAGCGTGACCCGGCGCGCAGGAGGCGTCGCCCGTGGGCCCGTGGGGGCCAGGCCGCCGCGCGCCTGGGCCGGGTCGGTAATCCCCCATTCGGCCTGCCAGGCAGGCAGGTCCAGCGTAGTGGAGTGGCCCTGGTGCACCAGGAATTCGGCCACATCAAAGCCGATGCCGCCCGCGCCGACGATGGCCACGCGCTCGCCCACGGGCTTGCCGTGGCGCAGCACGTCGATGTAGCTGAGCACCTTGGGATGGTCCTGGCCGGGGATTTGCGGGTCGCGCGGGGTGACACCGGTGGCCACGACAACCTCGTCAAACCCCGCCAGGTCGCTGGTCTGCACGCGCTGGTTCAGGTGCAGCTGCACACCCGTGTCCTGCACCCGTGTGGCCAGGTAGCGCAGCATTTCGTGGAACTCTTCCTTGCCCGGCACCACCTTGGCCATGTTGAGCTGGCCGCCGATGTCGGGCGCCGCGTCGAACAGATGCACCTCGTGCCCGCGCTCGGCGGCCACCGTGGCGGCTGTCAGGCCCGCAGGCCCGGCGCCGACCACGGCGATGCGCTTGCGCTGGGGGGTGGCGCGATAGACCAGCTCGGTCTCATGGCAGGCGCGGGGGTTGACCAGGCAGCTGCTGGTCTTGTTCTTGAACACATGGTCCAGGCAGGCCTGGTTGCAGGCGATGCAGGTGTTGATGCGGTCGGCCTGGCCCGCCAGGGCCTTGTTGACGAAGGCGGCATCGGCCAGCAGCGGACGCGCCATCGACACCATGTCGGCGCAGCCGTCGGCCAGTACCTGCTCGGCCACCTCGGGGGTGTTGATACGGTTGGAGGCGACCAGCGGCGTGGCAATGCCCGCCGCCGCAAACTCGGCCTTCATCTTGCGCGTGACCCAGGCAAACGCGGCGCGCGGCACGCTGGTGGCAATGGTCGGCACGCGCGCCTCGTGCCAGCCAATGCCGGTGT
Source organism: Acidovorax sp. (assembly GCA_036786185.1). Lineage (GTDB taxonomy): Bacteria > Pseudomonadota > Gammaproteobacteria > Burkholderiales > Burkholderiaceae_C > Acidovorax. Next base: position 12,765 of record DAIQRN010000015.1, read on the forward strand.
TGACGATGTTGGCGCCGCCCTGGGCCACGGCCTTGCCCAGGGTGACGATCTCGTCCCAGGCGCTGCCGCCGGGCACCAGGTCGATCATGGACAAGCGGTAGATGATGATGAAGTCCGGTCCCACGGCCTCGCGCATGCGCGCCAGGATTTCGACCGGCAGGCGCATGCGCTGGCTGTAGTCGCCGCCCCAGGCGTCGGTGCGCAGGTTGGTGGCCTGCGACAGGAACTGGTTGATGAAGTAACCCTCGGAGCCCATCACCTCCACGCCGTCGTAGCCCGCCTCGCGCGCCTTCACGGCGCAGTTGACGAAGGCGCGGATCTGCCGCTCCACGCCACGGCTGGACAGCGCAAACGGCGTGAATGGCGAAATCGGCGACTGCAGGCGCGAGGGCGCCACGGCCAACGGGTGGTAGGCGTAGCGGCCGGTGTGCAGGATTTGCAGCGCGATCTTGCCGCCCGCGCCGTGCACGGCGTCGGTCACTACGCGGTGGCGCTTGGCCGCGCCCGAGGTGCTCAGCGTGCCCGCAAAGGGCTTGGCCCAGCCCGCGATGTTGGGCGCGAAGCCGCCGGTGACGATCAGGCCCACGCCGCCTTCGGCGCGCTCGCGGAAGTAGGCCGCCATGCGCGAGAGGTCGCGCCCATCCTCCAGCCCGGTGTGCATGGAGCCCATGAGCACGCGGTTCTTGATCTGCGTGAAGCCCAAGTCCAGCGGTGCGAGCAGGTGCGGGTACAGCGCGTGGCCGGGAGCGGTGGTGGAGGCAGAAATCATGGCGTGAGCGTGGGGTAGAAACTTTGATGAGGCCTGGCGGGCCGTGCAGGCTCAGTAATGTGGGGGCAGCTCGTCGCGCAGGTTGCGCGGTGCCACCCCGCCGCCTTCGGGCACCTGCTGGCGCAGTGCAATGACCTCGTGCGTGAGCCGGTCGATCAGCTCCTGCTGGCGGTAGATGGTCATGTTGAGCTGGTCCAGAAGGTCTTCGGTAAAGCTGGCCTTGATCTCCAGGGCTTCCAGCCGCTGGACGACGTCGTCGGTGGTGTGGGTAGGGTCGGACATGGGGGGCTCGCGGGTTGGCGTCACGGTGTGGATTCGAGCACGTGGAGCTGGCTGGGCTGATCCAGCAGCCATTCGGTCAGCGCCACGGTGCACAGGATGTCTTCGTTCAGCGGCAAGTCCTTGCCCACCACAAAACGCAGCAGGACAAAGCCCGGGCGCCCATCGCGCTCGACGGGCCGAAAGGCGTCGCCCCACGAGTGCGCCGCATACCGGAACCGCGACGCATAGCCTTCTTGCCGGTCGGGGGGCCAGCAGGCCATGCGCGCGCCCGGCCCGCCATCGCGCCACGGCCGTGCATCGGCCGGGTCGATCATCAGCACCACCTGAAAAACCGTGGGCTCCGCGCGCCGCAAGGGGATGCCGGACACGGCACGGGTGTCGTTGACGTGGGGCAAGGTGCGAGAGAACACTGGCGCAAAAGCCGCCCCGTCGAGCACCAGGACACGGCGGTTAGCCGTCTGCAGCTCGACCGTGCGCTGCGCATAGGCCGCCGCCACGCAGTCCTGGCTTTCGCAGCGGTTGCGCTGGCGCAGCCAGCGCAGTTGAACGACCCGCAAGGCGGCCAGGGCCGCGTCGCCGTCGGGCTTGGCCAGGGCGGCCCGGTAGGTGTCGTTCAGGCGCTGGTCTGCCTGCATCAGCGCGGGGCTGGCGCAAATCCAGTGCTCCACCACCTTCTCTGCCCGTTGGCAATCGAATCCTGGGCTGGGCGCGGTGGCCTGCCCCAAGTCCTGCGCTTGGACCGCTGCGGCGCACAGCAGCGCCAACCACCACAGCACCGTCCGGAGCTTCAAGGCACCACCCTCAGCGGCCAAGGCTTTACACCGCCTGGCCCAGGCGCGCCACGCCTTCGCGGATCTTGTCGGCATCGGCCGTGGCAAACGACAGGCGGAAGGTGGCGTGGTCGGGGTTGGCGCAGTAGAACGGCGTGCCGGGCACAAAGGCCACGCCCTTTTCAATGGCGCGCTTGGCCAG
>DAIQRN010000325.1:0-3812 GCA_036786185.1 Acidovorax sp.
ACCAAGGTCATCCTGCCCTCCATCACCCCCGCGCTGCTCACCGGCTTTGCCATGGCCTTTGCGCGGGCGGTGGGCGAGTACGGATCGGTCATCTTCATCGCTGGCAACATGCCCATGATTTCTGAAATCACGCCGCTCATCATCATCGGCAAGCTGGAGCAGTACGACTACGCGGGTGCCACCGCCGTGGCCGTGGTGATGCTGATCATCTCCTTCATCCTGCTGCTCGTCATCAACGCGCTGCAGGCCTGGCAGCGGCGCCACGCGGGGGCACCGGCATGAGCGCGACCACCAACTCCCGCACGGTGCGCCGCGCGCGCGCCGGTACCACCGAGGCGCCCTGGGTACGCTACACGCTGATCACGGTGGCGCTGCTGTTCATGCTGCTGTTTCTGGTGCTGCCCCTGGCCGCCGTGTTTGCCGAGGCGCTGCGCAAGGGTTTTGGCGCCTACCTGGAGGGCCTGCGCGAGCCCGATGCCTGGTCGGCCATCAAGCTCACGCTGATCACCGCACTCATCGCCGTGCCGCTGAACCTGGTGTTTGGCGTGGCGGCGGCCTGGTGCATTGCCAAGTACGAGTTCAGGGGCAAGGCCTTCTTGACGACGCTGGTGGACCTGCCGTTCTCGGTGTCGCCCGTGGTGGCGGGCCTGGTCTATGTGCTGATGTTTGGCGCCAATGGCTGGATAGGCCCGTGGCTGCAGGCGCACGACATCAAGATCATCTTTGCCGTGCCCGGCATCGTGCTGGCCACCGTGTTCGTGACCTTCCCCTTCATCGCGCGTGAGCTGATCCCGCTGATGCAGGCCCAGGGCAACGACGAGGAGCAGGCCGCCATCGTGCTGGGCGCCACGGGCTGGCAGACCTTCTGGCATGTGACGCTGCCCAACATCAAATGGGGCCTGCTGTACGGCGTGATTCTGTGCAACGCACGCGCCATGGGGGAGTTCGGCGCGGTGTCGGTGGTCTCGGGCCACATCCGGGGCCAGACCAACACCATTCCGCTGCACGTCGAAATTCTCTACAACGAATACCAGTCGGTGGCCGCCTTCGCCGCCGCCTCGCTGCTGGCACTGCTGGCGCTGGTCACCCTGGTCATCAAGTCGATCGCCGAATGGCGCAACGAGCAGGAGCTGAAGGCCGCCGCTGAACTTCCGCCTGAACGACCGGCAACCCCCTGAGCCGCTGCGCGGCTTCCCCCTTCTCTCGGCTTCGCCGGGAAGGGGGACGACGCCAGCGCGGCGGGGCGGCCCTTGCGCGGCGTCCGCTGGCTTGCGCAGCGTCAGTTGCTACGGCCACTGGTTGTGGGAAACGGAATGGATACAGAAGGACAGATACAAAATGAGCATTGAAATCCGCAACGTCAGCAAGCAGTTTGGCGACTTCCACGCCCTGCGCGATGTGAGCCTGGACATCGCCTCGGGCGAACTCATCGCGCTGCTGGGCCCCTCGGGCTGCGGCAAGACCACGCTCTTGCGCATCATCGCCGGGCTGGAAACGGCCGATGTGGGCACCATCCATTTCAGCGGCGAGGACACGACCGACGTGCATGTGCGCGAGCGCAACGTGGGCTTCGTGTTCCAGCACTACGCGCTGTTCCGCCACATGACGGTGTTCGAGAACGTGGCCTTTGGCCTGCGGGTGAAGCCGCGTGGCGAGCGCCCCAGCGAGGCACAGATCAAGAAGAAGGTGATGGACCTGCTCAAGCTGGTGCAGCTCGACTGGCTGGCCGAGCGCTACCCCTCGCAGCTGTCGGGCGGCCAGCGCCAGCGCATCGCCCTGGCCCGCGCCCTGGCGGTGGAGCCCAAGGTGCTGCTGCTGGACGAGCCCTTTGGCGCGCTGGATGCCAAGGTGCGCAAGGAGTTGCGCCGCTGGCTGCGCCGCCTGCACGACGAGTTGCACGTCACCAGCATCTTCGTGACCCACGACCAGGAGGAGGCGTTGGAAGTGGCCGACCGCGTGGTGGTGATCAACCAGGGCCGCATCGAGCAAAGCGGCTCGCCCCAGCAGGTGTGGGACCAGCCCGCCAGCCCCTTCGTCTATGGCTTTTTGGGCGACGTCAACCTGTTCCATGGCCGCGCCCATGAAGGGCTGGTGCACCTGGAGGGCATGCTGATCGACTCGCCCGAGCACAGCGAAGCCCAGAACGCCAAGGCCTTTGCCTACGTGCGTCCGCACGATCTGGACGTGGAGCGCTATGCGCCCGGCGCCGGGCTGGACGCGGCGGGCCGCCCGCGCGGCATCGTGGCGCAGCTTGCCCGCGCCATCGTGGTGGGGCCCATTGCGCGGCTGGAACTTATTCCCTCGCAGGATCACCAATCAGCGGACAATGCGTCCCCAGACACCTTGATCGAAGCGCAGATCCCTGCGCAGCAGTTCAAGGAAATGGGTTTCAGGGAGGGCGAAACGCTGGTGGTCACACCGCGCCGCGCCCGTGTTTTTCTGGATCATGCTGCTGGGATTTGATTCCCCCTGAGTCGCCTTCGGCGCCATCCCCCGGGGGGGCGCACCCGGTGGACTGGCGGAGCCAGATCCACGGGTGCACTGGCGCGAACCCTGGCCGTTTCACCCGCGTCACCGTTTGCAATGGCTATGAGGGATAAGAAATGAACTGGTTGACTGCGGCCCCGCGCCGCGTGCTGGCGCTGATCAGCGTGGCGTGTGTGGCGATGCTGGCCTTTGGCATGTACCTGCAGCACGTAGTGGGGCTGGAGCCTTGCCCCATGTGCATCGTGCAGCGCTATGCTCTCATTGGTGTAGCAGTCTTCGCAGGCTTGGCAAGCGCCAGGGGCTCAAAAGGCTGGTGGATGTCGTGGTCGGCGCTGGCGGTTCTGGCGGCCGGTTTTGGCGCTTTCACGGCCGCGCGCCAGAGCTGGCTGCAGTGGTATCCGCCCGAGATGGCCACCTGCGGGCGCGACTTCTACGGAATGATCGAAAACTACCCCATCAGCCGCTCGATCCCGATGATTTTCCGGGGCTCGGGCGACTGCACGGCGGTGGACTGGACCTTCCTGGGCGGCTCCATTGCCAACTGGTCGTTTGTCTGGTTTGTGGTGTTTGGCCTGGGCATGCTGTGGCTGCTGGTGCGCGCGCTGCGCACGGGCCGGGCCTGAAGGCGCTGCAGAAAGCGTTGTCCATGGAACCCGCCTGCGCACCGCTTCGCCTGCTGTTGCTGGGGGCCACCGGCGCCGTGGGCCGCGAGGTGCTGGCACAGGCGCTGGCCGATGCGCGCGTGGGCACGGTCATTGCCCCCACGCGCCGCCCGCTGGCCGCGCATGACAAGCTGACCAACCCCGTCACCGACTTCAGTTCGCTGGACCCCGCCGCCCCCTGGTGGCGGGCCGACGCCGTGGTCTGCGCGCTGGGCACCACCATCAAGGTGGCAGGCTCGCAAGCTGCTTTTGCCGCTGTGGACCGCGACCTGGTTATCGCCACCGCGCGGCTGGCCCGCCAGGCGGGCGCCACGCGCATGGTGCTCAACACCGCGCTGGGCACCAGTCCCCGCGGCAATTTCTACCTGCGCACCAAGGCCGAGGCCGAAGCCGGTGTGCGTGCGCTGGGTTTTCCGTCGCTGACCATCGTGCGGCCTTCGCTGATCGCCGCTGACCGCGCCGTGGTGCGCCCGGGCGAGGTGGCGGGTCTGTGGGTGGCGCGCGCTCTGGGGCCGCTCATCCCCCGGCGCTACCGGCCCGTGCCCGCCGGGCGCATTGCGCGGGCACTGCTGGAGGCTGCCGTGCAAGGGCTGCCGGGTGAGCAGGTGGTGGAGTCTGAACGGCTGTAGCGCGTAGCCTCTGAAAATTTTGGTTCAAATCCGG
>DAIQRN010000326.1:0-3786 GCA_036786185.1 Acidovorax sp.
CGGTGTTGCGCTGGGCGTTGAGAGAAGCAACGTTGGTGTTGATGGTCATGGACATGGAGGGGCTCCTTCAATTTCGAAGAAATAGCTTTCCACTCGGATACATGCGATTAGTCGGCTGCGACCGTGCCTCATGACTTGCCGGGTGTTAAGGGCAATTCTGGCGGGCTCGCTGCAAAAAAAAGCCCCGATGAACGGGGCTTTTACTGGCTTTTACTGGCTTTTTTGGGGTGGTCAGCTCTTATTCCATTGGCTGATTTGTGATGTCATGAAGGAGTTGAGCGAACTCATGCTTCCCAGCTTTGCATCCAGGGCCTGGTATTGCTTGAGCATATTTTTCTGGCGTTGCTCCAGGCGTAGGCTCATTGTTTCTTGCTCACTTTGGTTGCGTTTCTTGGCGGCTTCCAGGGCCTTGCTGCGGCCGGTGATGTTGCCTTCGACACCGTTGGCACCAAATACGAAGTCGCGCATGCGCGTCACAAGGCCGTCAGTGGCTGCATTGCCGGTGCTGGCGGTCAGGGTCTGCTCCAGCTTTGGCAGATCGTTCAGTGCGGCATCCAGCTTGCTTGCGTTGATGCTCAGAGAACCATCGCGTTGCAACTCCAGCCCCACATTGGTGAAGTAGGTACCAGTGGCATCGGGCCGTCCAAGCAAGCCGCGCAATGCATTTTGTAGCCCGGTGGCCGTGCTGTCACCTTGCAGGGGCTGTGCTGTCTTGCTGCTCTGGTCGTAGCGTGTCAAATCGGCGAGCAGGGTGTTGATTTTGTTGTAGGCCTGCTGAAAGGCCTCAACTTTGTCGCGCACAGCCTTTTTGTCGGCACTGACGGTGACTTCCACCGGAGTGGTGGTGGTTTTGAGCAGATTGAGCGTGACGCCTGGCACCACATCGGCCACGGTGTTGGTGGCTGATGTGGCCTCAATACCATTGATGGTGAAAGTGGCGTCACTGGCCTTCACCGTGCGCGACATGATTCCCGCCTGCGCTGCGGAAACGGATGCCTGGTCATAGACCAGCTTGTTCAGGGCGCTGCCCGGCGCGGGGGGCGCAGGGGGGGGGCCATCGTCGAGTACGGACATAGAAAACCCGTTTTCCTGTCCCGTTTTGGTGCCGCGCACCAGCAATTGGTCGCCGTTGGTGCCTTTTACCACCACGGCCGAAACCCCGGCGTTCGCACCGTTGATCTTGCTGGCAACGTCGGCCAGCGTATCGGTGGCTGCGATCGAGATATCCACCTTTGCTCCCGCGCCCGTGAAGCTGGTGCCGACTGCGTCCCAACGCCCTGTTTGCAGGCTGAGTGTTCCTGCGGATCCCATCACGGCGCCGCTTGCGAAGCTGCCAGACGCCAAAGACTGGCTGCTGGCGAGCGCCGTGACCTGAAGGGAAAAGTTGCCAGCCACGGCCGCCGTGGACACCGAGCCGGTGACGGCATCCTTGTCGGTGGTGGCGAACTGCTTGCTCTGCCAAACGGACGAACTCATCAGGCCGTTGGCTGCGTCGTACAGCGCCGACAGGGCGGATTTGACTTGGCCGTAGGAGGAAATCTTGGCATCAAGGCTACTGGCACTGGTTTGCAGCAGCTGCAGCGGGCGCTTTTCCACGGCCATCATCTGGCTGACGATGGTATTGACATCCAGGCCGCTACCGATGCCGGGAGATGAAATAGAGGCCATGTTTCGCTCCTGTGCCAGGTGAAGTTGTTTGCCGACGGGCTTTGTGGGCCCATCTTACGCCGCGCCATTCGCGCTGAAAAGTGAAAAAAGCCGGGTGCTTGTGGGCCCCCGGCTTGGTTCTCAGGCCTGCCTTGCAGGGCTTGCCATCAGCGCAGCAGGGCCAGCACTTGCTGTGGCGCTTGGTTGGCCTGGGCAATCATCGCGGTGCCGGCCTGCTGCAGGATCTGTGTGCGGCTCAGGTTGGCGGTTTCTGCGGCGAAGTCCGCGTCCATGATGCGGCCACGGGCGGCGGACTGGTTCTCGCTGGCCGTGCGCAGGTAGCTGATGGTGTTTTCAAACCGGCTTTGCAGTGCGCCCAAGGAGGCACGGCGGTCGTTCACCGCTGAAATCGCAGCATCCAACGCGGCGATATTGGCCGTGTTGGCAGAGGCCGTGCCAGTTATCAGGGTAGCGCTAGCACCACCGGACGCTACCGCTGAGAAAGCGGCATTCCCACTCAAGCTGATATCGCCGTTTGCAATGGTGATCTGGTTCTCTGCACCAGCATTGGCTCCGACCTGGAATACATAACTAGCACTCGTGTTCAGGATCTTCTCACCGTTGAACTGGGTGGCGTCCAGCATGCGAGAGAGTTCGGCACCAAGTTGCTTGTATTCATTGTCCAATTTAGCGATATCGCCCGCGGAACCCGCAGAGTTGGTCGCGTTGGAGGCCTGCACCGCCAGTTCGCGCATGCGCTGCAGCATATCGTTCATGGTGGACAGGCCGCCCTCGGCCACTTGCGCCATGGAGATGGCGTCGCCGGCGTTGCGCACGGCCACGTTCATGCCGCGCACCTGGGTGTTCATGCGGTCGGCAATGGCCAGGCCGGCGGCGTCGTCCTTGGCGCTGTTGATGCGCAGGCCCGATGACAGGCGCTGCATGGTGGTGCTCAGGCTCGCACTGTTGGCGGCGGTGTTGCGCTGGGCGTTGAGAGAAGCAACGTTGGTGTTGATGGTCATGGCCATGGGGAAAGCTCCTTGGAGGAAAGTTTAGCTCTTATCCAGTGCCAGTTGTGCCCTATGCGCATCTGGCAACGAGTCACTCGATGCTCGTTGATGGAGTTTTCGGGTGCTGGGCGGGAAACTTTAGGGTGATCAGATCAAAAAGGCCGGACATGGCAGCGCTTTGGCTGCTTGTTCGTGAGATGGCATGGCCGCTCAAGCGTGGAGAATCGGGTCGGTTTGGGCATGTTTTGTACGATTCAAGCGGACGTGGGCGCTGTGGTTAAGCACGGGCTGCAAGGCGTAAAAAGCAGCAACAGCTGCGCGATCGCGAATATTTGCGCCGTCGACCGCCTGAATCCACAGATGTACACGGAGCGTTGAATCGTGCCAATGCCTTTTTGCTGTCAGAGTGCTTATTTGCGATCGGAGTCTTAATTTGGGGCGGTACTTGCCGATAACTGGCTCAGCACATCAAGAAATGGAAGGTTTTCGCATGTACTCCCATCCCAGCGCCAGAGCATCTGCTGCTTACCGGCAGGTGGACTTGAATTCCCAGGTCATGAGCGCCTCGCCCCACCAGTTGATCGGGCTTCTGTTCACGGAACTGCGAACCTGTCTCCTTGTTGCGAAGGATGCCATCGTGCGTAAAGATGTGACTGCCAAGGTGCGCTTTATCAGCAAGGCTGCTCGCTTGCTGGACGAGGGCCTGATTTCCGGCTTGGATATGCAGGCCGGGGGTGCGCTGGCAGAGAATTTGCACAAACTGTATTCGTACTGCCTTGTGCGTCTAACCCAGGCCAACGCACAGAATGATGCGACCGCGATAGATGAAGTGCTCAATGCGCTGCAGCCCGTGATGGACGGATGGAGCGAGATTGGAAACCAGGTGCACACATGAGTCGGAACATGCCAACAATCATTGATAAAACTGGGCCTGAAATGCTGATTGACTACTACAAAGCCATCGAAGACAGCAGCGCAAAAATGTTGGAAGCTGCGAAACTGAAGGATTGGGATGGTGTGGTGCGCTATGAGGGCGCCTGTGCCGTACTGATCGAGCAGCTGCGTTTCAAGTCCCAGGAGCACGAATTGCTGCCTGAGCATCGCCGTGAAAAGACCCGCATCATGCAGC
>DAIQRN010000016.1:0-14626 GCA_036786185.1 Acidovorax sp.
CATGCTTCCAGGGCAGCGAGGTATGGCCGCCGTTGATGTGGCCGATCACGTCGGCGTCGGCCTCCAGCACCACGTCCTTGTCGATCAGCCCCGATCCGGGGATGGATGGGCCGCCCGTGTGGATGGTGCTCTGGATGCCATGCTTGCGTGCCCAGGCCACCATCTGCTGAGCCTCGTAGCCCGCCTTGACGGAGCCCAGGCCCACTTCGCCCAGCAGCGTCACGCCCGCGTCGGCCAGGTCCTTGAAGTCCTGCTCGGTCATGCCTTTTTCGATGACCGGGGCGCCCGCGATCACCTTCACCCCACCGGGGCGGAAGTTGTCGAACGCGCGCTGCGCGGTGATGGCCAGGGCCTTGAGGCCCACGATGTCCTTGGGGCGGCCGGGCAGGTGCACTTCGCCGGCCGACACCATGGTGGTCACGCCGCCGTTCATGGTCGAGTCGATCCAGCCGATCTGGTTCTGGCGCGGCGTCCAGTCGCCAAACACCGGGTGCACGTGGCTGTCGATCAGGCCCGGTGCCACGCAGGTCTGGCGCGCGTCGATCACGGTTTGCGCGTGCTCGGTGTCGCAGTCCTTCTGGCGGCCCACGGCGACGATCAGGCCGTCATTCACCACGATGGTGTCGGCGTCGAGGATGGGACGGTCCAGATCGCCGGACAGCAAAAGCCCGATGTTCTGGATGACGACTTTGCCGGACTTGCTGCCTGCTGCTGCTTCTGCCATGGGATCTCCTCGTGGGGTGGTGGGTGGGGCGCCACGCAGCACCCCGCAGGGAAAGGTTCAGACCGCCTTGCGCTTGGGCAGGCTGGGGCCGGACACCGCGATGCGCAGCACGCTGTCGATGACGAAGGCCTCCCAGTGCGCCAGGGCCTCGGGCGTTTCCAGGTCTTCGCCCAGAAAGGCCGCCAGCGTGTGCCGGTTGGACATATAGAAGTAACCCGTGGCGGCGATCAGCAAGTACATGTCGCGCGCCGATAGCTCCTTGCGGAACAGGCCCTGGGCCTGGCCGCTTTCGAGCACGCGGCGGATGATCTCGATGGCGGGCGAGGAGTATTCGCGGGCCCGCATCGATTTGGAGATGTGCTTGCCCTTGTGCAGGTTCTCGGTGTTGAGCAGCGTGATGAATTCGGGGTTCTTGCGGTAGTAGCCCACCACGAAGCGGATCACGGATTGCAGCGCTTCGATCGGCTGGCTGGTGTCCAGATCGAGCTTGGATTCGGCATCGTTCATGCGCCGGTAGGTTTCCTCCAGCACCTCGATGAACAGGCCTTCCTTGCTGCCAAAGTAGTAGTAGATCATCCGGTCGAAGGACTTGGCCGCCTTGGAGATCTTCTCCACACTGCCGCCCTCGTAGCCGTAGCGCGCGAACACCTTGGTTGCGGCTTTCAGGATGTTGTCGCGCGTGGCCTGGGCCGCCTGCTCCCGTGCACCCGTTTTACGGATGGACGGGGAGCGACTGGACGCAGTCCGGGTCTTGGTCGGGGTGGCAGACATGGCGGGTCCTGGTGGGTGGGGCCAGTCCTCCAGGCAAGTGCCCGGGGCCGGCCAGGGATCATTGCTCTGCGAAGGCGCGCTCGATCACGAAGTCGCCCGGTTTCGTGGTGTTGCCCTCATTGAAGCCACGCGCTTCCATCATGTGCTTGAGGTCGCGCAGCATCTCGGGGCTACCGCAGATCATCACGCGGTCTTCAGCGGGATTGAGTGCGGGCAGACCCAGATCGCGTGCGAGCTGGCCGTTTTCAATGATGGTGGTCACGCGGCCCTGGTTCTTGAAGGGCTCGCGCGTCACGGTGGGGTAGTACTTGAACTGCTTGGTGATGATCTCGCCCAGGAACTCGTGCTGGGGCAGCTCCTGCGTGATGTAGTCGTGGTAGGCCAGCTCCTTCACCTCGCGCACGCCGTGCACCAGGATGACCTCCTCGAACTTCTCATAGGTCTCGGGGTCCCGCATCAGGCTCAGGAATGGCGCCACGCCCGTGCCGGTGGAGAGCATGTACAGGCGTTTGGCGGGCAACAGGTAGTCAATCAGCAGCGTGCCGGTGGGCTTCTTGCCGACCACGATGGTGTCGCCCACCTTGATGTGCTGCAGGCGCGAGGTCAGCGGGCCGTCGGGCACCTTGATGGACAGGAACTCCAGATGCTCCTCGTAGTTGGCGCTGGCAATGCTGTAGGCGCGCAGCAGGGGTTTGCCGTTCTCGCCACGCAGGCCGATCATCGTGAAATGGCCGTTGGAAAACCGCAGCGCGGTGTCGCGCGTGGTGGTGAAGGAGAAAAGGCGATCTGTCCAGTGGTGGACGGAGAGGACGCGTTCTTCGAGAAAGGCGCTCATGATGCTTGGGTCGCAAGAGTTGAAAAAACAGAAGAAACAGGCTGAAGTTCGGGCCTGAAGCGCCCTAAAAGGCGATATCCAGACCGGAAAGCTTGTGGCTCACAGCCCTCCATTGTTCCGCATCTGGCAAGGCCGCCTTGGTTTTGGTGATCGTGGGCAGGCCGGGCGCCAGTTTTTTGTTGAGCTCGAGGAAGGGTTCGAACTCTGCCGGAAGGTCCGCATCGGCATAGATGGCGTTGACCGGACATTCGGGGATGCACACCGCGCAGTCGATGCATTCGTCCGGGTCGATCACCAGGAACTCGGGCCCCTCTTTGAAGCAATCGACCGGGCATACGTCCACGCAGTCGGTGTACTTGCACCGGATACAGGCATCAGTGACGACATGCGTCATTTTGGGGCTCCTCATGCACCTTTTCGGGGGCGCAAAAACACCATTGCAGACCATGAGCGATTGCGCTACATTCGCGATCAATGTAGCAATCACAACATTTAAGTTAAGTGAATGCTACACAAAATGCAATGCGCGTACAAGCATTTGAAAGAATGCGAGGAATGGGACCACGATGACTGAACACACCAAGACCGATGGACTGCCCGGCATGGACACGCCGGAGTTGCCGCAGGTGCTGGAGCGCGCCCGGCCCCGCAATGAGCGCATGAATGTGACCAAGATAGAGTGCAATGCGTGCCCGGTGCTGTGTCAGATCTCCGAAGGCCGGGCTGGCGCGTGCGACCGCTATGCCAACCAGGCTGGCGTGTTGGTGCGTGTGGACCCCGTCGTCTTGCTGCGCAAGACGCTGGATGCGGGCGAGGCCACGCTGGTGCCTTTTGCCGGGCATGCCCAGGCCTCGGAAGATGCACAGGGCGATGGCGTGCCCGCCGCCGCGCCGCCGCCGTGGTCTGGTGATCTCCTGCGGACCGAGGAGGTCTTCGTGACGGGCGTGGGATCGTCCACGACCTATCCGGACTACAAGCCTGCGCCCTTCATCGTGGGCTCCCAGGCGCAGGGCGTTGACATGGTGACCGTGGTCACCGAGGGTATCTTCAGCTACTGCAGCTTCAAGGTGAAGATCGACACCGACCGCTTCCTCGGCCCCGAGCAGGCCAACGTGCGCTGCAAGGGTGAGGTGGTGGGCCATGTGACCACGGCAGAGTATGGCTCGCAGATGCTGTCGCTCGGCGGCGTGCACCACTTGACTGGCGGCACCAAGAAGGAAGGCCGCATCACCGCCGAAATGATGCAGGCGCTGGGCAACAAGCAGGCGGTGGAGTTCACCATCGACGGGGGCTCGCAGCTCGTCATCCAGGCCGGCCACGCACCCATCGTCAACGGCGTGGCCGAACAGCGCATGCGCGTGGGTTGCGGTTCGGCGGCCATTGGCATCTTCGCGCGCCAGTTCTATGGCCATGCCGACGAGGTGGTGGTGGTGGACGATCACATCACGGGCGTGCTGACCGAACACCAGGCCGGCCGCTGTCTGGACATGAAGTCTTCGGGCATCCAGATGCGGGGGCGCAAGTCCACGCCGGGGCGCTACTTTCAGGTGGCCAATCCGGGCACGGGCTGGGGTGGCACCGACATTGCCGATCCGCTCGCCATCATCGAAAGCTGGGATGCTTCGGTGGCTTGGCCGGGGTTGCGCCTGCTCATGACCTCCACCACGGGCGAGCATGCGAGCTGGTATGTGCTGGATGACAGCCTCACGCCGATCGAGGCCCCCATGCCTGACGACATCCGGCGCATCGTGGACCGCATCGGTGAGAACTGCGAGCCCTCACTGGCCTCCGTGCTGTTCTTGGGCGGTGCGGGCGGCAGCCTGCGCGCTGGCGTCACCGAAAACCCGGTGCTGCTCACCCGTTCCATCAAGAATGCTCTGGTCAACGTGACCTGCGGTGGCGCGCCCGCCTATGTGTGGCCGGGCGGCGGCATCACGGTGATGGCCGACGTGCTGCGCATGCCTGACAACAGCTTTGGCACGGTGCCCACGCCCGCCATCGTGGCACCTATCGAATTCAGCATGCGCCGCGCTGACTATGACGCGCTGGGCGGCCACAGTGGCCAGGTGCGCAGCCTGCGAGAGGTGCTGGAGCATGGCGCATGGCACAACGACGGTGCGCCCCAGGCGCGCGCATGGCAGACGCTGCCTGCCGTCAATCCCTGGCCCCTGGGACGGCCACCGCTGTTGGGTTGAGTCCGCTCACGCCATGCACGCACGCCGCAACGCCCTGTCCAATAGCCGCTGGCATTTCCAGCACGGCCCCATGGATCTCGTCATCCAGGCCGAGGGCGACCGGGCCGCCGTGGCTGAGGCCCATGAGCGCGCGTGGAGGCGATTCTCCGGGTTGTTGCAGGAGCTGGTGGATGAGCTGCCTGGCCTGCGTGCGCCGGTAGGCGACCTCTGTACCGTAAGGGGCGAGGTGGCGCGCAGCATGTGGACAGCCTGCCAACCCTATCGCGCAGACTTCATCACTTCCATGGCAGCGGTGGCCGGGGCCGTGGCGCAAGAAATTCTGGCGTGCTATGTGCAGGACGGCATTGACCGCGCTTGGGTCAACAACGGTGGGGACATTGCCCTGCATCTCGCAGCGGGTCAATCCGCCCTGGTGGGCGTGTACTCCGACATTGCCACGCTGGATGCAGCCCAGTTGCGCCATGGTCTGATACTCGACGGACAGATCTGCATCACCAGCACCATGCCGGTTCGAGGTATAGCCACCAGTGGGTGGCGGGGGCGCAGCCAATCGCTGGGCATTGCCGACAGCGTTACGGTGCTGGCCCGCACGGCGGCCCAGGCCGATGCGGCGGCGACTATCGTGGCCAACGCGGTCAACGTGGCGGATGAGCGCATTGAGCGCCTGCCCGCGTGGCAGGTGCGCGACGATAGCGACCTGGGCGCGATCCTTGTCACGGTGCAGGTGCCGCCGCTGCCGCCCGAGCAGGTGCACAGGGCGCTGCAGCAGGGGCTGCTCAAGGCACAAGAATTGCAGTCCGCTGGCCTGCTGTGGTGCGCCCTGCTGGCCTGTCAGGGGCGGTTTGTTGCGACTCCGTGGCAGCAAACGATGGCAGGCCCGGTGCGGCCGGACGAGTGGGTTGCGGAAACGGTAGTTGGTTCGGTATTTGCTTAATAAATTGCACAGGCCTTCACAATGATTCAGATACGACGTGTTTTTACCCATCTCGAGGACATCCGGCACGAATTCGGGCCGGTGGCCGATGTGCCGCTACTGCGCGGCGCTATTGGCGCGGTGCTGACCAATCCCTATGCGGGCCGCTATGAGCCGGACATCCTGCCCATGATGGACGCCTTGCAGGATGTGGGCTTGGACATGGCCCAGCGCTTGCTGAAGGCCATGGCCGTACCCGCCGAGCGAATCGAGACCTACGGCAAGGGTGCCATCGTGGGATCGGCCGGGGAGCTGGAGCATGGCGCTCTGTGGCATGTGCCCGGGGGCTATGCCATGCGCGAGCTGCTGGGTTGGAAGGGTGACCGCAATGCCTACGCGAAGGGCCGGGCTGAAAAGAAGACGGGCCAGCCTGGCAATGCCCTGTCCATCGTGCCTTCCACCAAGAAGGTCGGCGGCCCCGGCGCAACGCTGGACGTGCCGCTCACCCACATCAACGCCAGCTACGTGCGTAGCCATTTCGATGCCATTGAAGTCCGCGTGCCCGGTGCGCCGTCGGCCGATGAAGTCGTCTTCATCCTGGCCATGTCCACTGCTTCGCGCATTCATGCCCGCGTGGGCGGTCTCAAGGCCGCTGATATCAGCCAATGGGACGGCCTGCGCTGAACCCGGTACACCCTCAAAAAAATAGACAAGGAGACAACATGTCCGCCAAGATTCGGAAAATCATCGTTCAAACGGATGAGGTGCGCGTGGAAATGGGCCGCGACGTTGTGCCGCCAGTGCGCAAGGCGCTGGCCATGGCCGTGATCGACAACCCCTGTGCCGGTCGCTACGTCGAGAGCCTCGACGAGCTGGTGGCGATCGGCGAGGAGCTTGGCGCACTGCTGGGCGCCCGCTGCGTCGCGGCACTGGGCATCGCACCGGGCCAGGCGCACAGCTACGGCAAGGCGGCCATCGTGGGCGAGGCGGGTGAGCTGGAACATGCCGCTGCCATCCTGCATCCCAAGCTGGGTGCGCCGCTGCGCGTGGCGGTCGAGAAGGGTGCAGCCCTGGTGCCTTCCAGCAAAAAGGTGGGCGGCCTGGGTACAGCCATCGACGTTCCCCTGGGTCACAAGGACGCGGCCTATGTGCGCAGTCATTTCGACGCCATGGAAGCCCGCGTGGCCGACGCGCCCCGTGCCCACGAAATCGTGGTCGCCATTGTCGTGACCGACAGTGGCAGGCCGTTGCCCCGTGTCGGCGGTCTCGAAGCCAGCGACATCCAGGGTGTGGATGGCCTGCGTTGAGCAGCCCGCCAATATGCCTCCGTTTTTTCCCTGCACCTTCTCCTCAACCCCACCTTCAAGGAGTGTTCCCATGACGATGCAAAAAAACCTCATGCGCGCCACAGCCGCTGCCGCACTGGCCCTCACGCTGGGCCCCGTGCACGCCCAGGGGGTCATCAAGATTGGCGAGATCAACAGCTACAAGGCACAACCCGCCTTCCTGGAGCCCTACAAGAAGGGCATGGAGTTGGCGGTTGAAGAGATCAATGCCAAGGGTGGCGTCAACGGCAAGAAGATCGAACTTATCAGCCGCGACGACAACGCCAACCCCGGCGATGCCGTGCGCGTGGCCGAAGAGCTCGTCTCGCGCGAGAAGGTGGATGTGCTGGCCGGAGCTTTCCTGTCCAACACCGGACTGGCGCTCACCGACTTCGCCAAGCAAAAGAAATTCTTCTACCTGGCCGCAGAGCCGCTGACCGACAAGATCGTCTGGAGCAACGGCAACCGCTACACCTATCGCCTGCGCCCCTCCACCTACATGCAAGTGGCCATGCTGGTGCCTGAAGCGGCCAAGATGAAGAAAAAGCGCTGGGCCATTGTGTACCCCAACTATGAGTACGGCCAATCATCCGTTGCCACGTTCAAGCAATTGCTGAAGGCTGCGCAGCCGGATGTGGAGTTTGTGGCAGAGCAGGCCCCGCCACTGGGCAAGGTCGATGCGGGCAGTGTCGTGCAAGCCCTGGCCGACGCCAAGCCCGATGCGATCTTCAATGTGCTGTTTGGCGCTGACCTGTCCAAGTTCGTGCGTGAGGGCAACACGCGTGGCTTGTTCAAGGACCGCGAAGTGGTCAGCGTACTGACGGGCGAGCCCGAGTACATGGACCCGCTCAAGGACGAAGCCCCGAATGGTTGGGTTGTCACGGGCTACCCCTGGTACGGCATCAAGACGCCTGAGCACAAGGCCTTCCTTGATGCCTACCAAGGCAAATTCAAGGACTACCCCCGTTTGGGATCGGTGGTGGGCTACAGCGCCATTCATTCCATTGCGGCGGGCATCGCCAAGGCCGGTGGCACGGACACCGAAAAGCTGGTGGCTGCCTTCAAGGGTCTGGAGCTGATGAGCCCGTTCGGCAAGATCAGCTACCGCGCACAGGACAACCAGGCCACCATGGGCGCCTACGTGGGCAAGACCAAGAATGATGGAGGCAAGGGCGTGATGGTGGACTACGTGTACCTGGACGGCGCGAAGTTTCAGCCGAGCGACGAAGAAGTCAAGAAGATGCGCCCTGCCGATTGAGAGCGGGCGAGTGGCATGGCGCTGCTGCGCCACGGCTCTGTCTTGCCGTCGCAGGCGTACCGCCTGCGACGGCGTACTTGGCCAGGAGCGCCGTGCTGAGTTGGTTGCGTGAACCGGGCCAAGAGGACGGGCGCTATTGGTGACTTCATCGTGATGCATCACGTTAGAGGATTATTGGAATGAGCTTCTCCGGCTTCGTGCTCCAGCTCCTGAATGGGCTGGCCGGCGCTTCATCGCTGTTTCTGGTGGCGGCGGGACTGTCGCTGATCTTTGGTGTGACCCGCATCGTCAACTTTGCCCACGGCTCGTTTTTCATGGTGGGCATCTATACGGCCTACACGCTGGTGGAGAAGCTCGGTGCCGGCATGGGCTTCTGGCCCGCCCTGGTGCTGGCCGCGATCGTGGTCGGTGTGCTGGGCGCCCTGATCGAGGTGCTGCTGCTGCGGCGCATCTACAAGGCCCCCGAGCTGTTCCAGCTGCTGGCAACCTTCGCCTTGGTACTGGTCATCAAGGATGCCGTGCTGTGGTTGTGGGGCCCCGACGAGTTGCTGGGTCCGCGTGCGCCGGGCTTGCGCGGTGCGGTCGAAATTCTGGGGCGCCAGTTCCCCACTTACGACCTGTTCCTGATTGTGGTGGGGCCGGTGGTTCTGGGCCTGGTGTGGCTGCTGCTCACGCGTACCCGCTTTGGCACCCTGGTACGCGCCGCCACGCAAGACCGCGAGATGGTCAGCGCGCTGGGCGTGAACCAGGCCTGGCTGTTCACGGCGGTGTTCGCACTGGGCGCCTTGCTGGCGGGCCTGGGTGGGGCGCTGCAGCTGCCGCGGGAGCCCGCAACGCTGGAGATGGACATGAACACCATCGGCGCCGCCTTTGTTGTGGTGGTGGTCGGTGGCATGGGGTCGCTGCCTGGCGCCTATGTGGCCGCGCTCCTGATCGCTGAAATAAAGGCCGTCTGCATCTGGCTGGGCGTGGTGGACATCCTTGGGGTCAGCGTATCGTTCTCGAAGCTCACGCTGATGGTGGACTTTCTGGTGATGGCAGCCGTTCTGGTCTGGCGCCCCTGGGGACTGTTTGGCCGCGAGCAGGCGCCGAGCCGCTACGTGGGCATGCCCGAGGCGCCGCTGCGCCGCTCCAGCCAGGGCTATGTGATCGGCTGTGCTGTGTTGGCCCTGGTGCTGGCCGCCCTGCCGGTGCTGACCGCGCAATGGCCCTACACCATGGTGCTGATGATCGACCTGCTGATCGCCGCGCTGTTTGCCGCCAGCCTGCACTTCATCATGGGCCCAGCGGGCATGCATTCCTTTGGGCATGCAGCCTACTTTGGCCTGGGTGCGTATGGCGCGGCCTTGCTGGTCCGCGCGCTGCAGCTGCCCATGGAGCTGGCGTTGGTGGTGGCGCCCCTGGTGGCCGCGGCGGGTGCGTTGGTCTATGGCTGGTTTGCCGTGCGCCTGTCGGGGGTGTACCTGGCCATGCTGACGCTGGCCTTTGCGCAGATCACCTGGGCCATCACCTACCAGTGGGACAGCTTCACCGGCGGGAGCAACGGTCTGACGGGCGTGTGGCCGGCCGAGTGGCTGGTGGACAAGCGTGCCTACTACTGGCTGTCTCTGGTGCTGGTGGGCGCGGGCCTGTGGTGGTTGCGCCGCGTGCTGTTCTCGCCGTTCGGCTATGCCTTGCGCGCAGGGCGCGACTCGGTATTGCGCGCCGATGCCATTGGCATGGACGTCAAGCGCATGCAGTGGATGGCTTTCGTCATTGCGGGCACGGTGGCAGGCTTGGCCGGTGCCTTGTTTGCGTTCTCCAAGGGCAGCATTTCCCCCGAAAGCATGTCGGTCGGCAAGTCTGTCGATGGCTTGGTGATGGTGTTGCTGGGTGGCATTCAAACCCTGGCCGGTCCGGTGGTGGGGGCGTTTACCTTCACCTGGCTGCACGACACCGTGGCGCGCAACACAGACTACTGGCGCGGCATGCTGGGCGGCATCATCCTGCTGCTGGTGCTGCTGTTCCCGCAAGGCATTGCGGGCGGCATGCAGCAATTGATGGGACGCCTGAAAAGCCGTCCAAAGAACCACAACGCATCCATCGCGCTCAAGGAGGGAAAGGCATGAGCCTGCTCGAAGTGTCCAACCTCGGCAAGTCCTTTGGCGGTGTGAAAGCCGTTGATGGGATCAGTTTTTCCTTGCCTCCCGGCGAGCTCCTGGCTCTGATCGGCCCCAACGGTGCGGGCAAGTCCACCACGTTCAACATGGTCAACGGCCAGCTCAGGGCCGGCCAGGGTTCCATCAAGCTCAATGGCCAGGAGCTCGTGGGGCGTAAGCCGCGCGATATCTGGCGCCTGGGCGTGGGGCGCACCTTTCAGATTGCGGAGACCTTTGCGTCCCTGACAGTGGTGGAGAACGTGCAAATGGCCCTGCTGTCGCATGACCGCAAGCTGTACAGCCTGTGGCGCCGTGCGGCCGACCATCGCCGCGACGATGCGCTGGCCTTGCTGGACCAGGTGGGCATGAAGGCGCAGGCCGACCGGCCTTGCAGCGAGCTGGCCTACGGCGACGTCAAGCGCGTGGAGCTGGCCATAGCCATGGCCAATGAGCCCAAGCTGCTGTTGATGGATGAGCCCACGGCAGGCATGGCCCCGCAGGAACGCAACTCGCTCATGGCGCTGACCAAGGAGCTGGTCGTGCAAAAAGGCATGGCGGTGCTGTTCACGGAGCACAGCATGGACGTGGTGTTTGCCTATGCCGATCGCATGATCGTGCTGGCGCGGGGGCGCTTGATCGCCCAGGGCAAGCCCCTGGAAATCCGCGACCACCCCAAGGTGCAGGAGGTGTACTTCGGCAGCGGCAAAACGTTCGAGAAGAAAGGCAAAGGCCAGGACATGGCAGGAGTTTCGGCATGAAGACCTCAGAGATCCTGCTGGACGCCCAGTCGCTGTGCGCGTGGTACGGCGCGGCCCAGATTCTGTACGACGTCAACCTGAACGTGCGCCGTGGCGAGGTCGTGGCCTTGATGGGGCGCAATGGCGCGGGCAAATCCACAACGCTCAAGGCCCTCATTGGCATGCTGGCCAAGCGGCGGGGCACGGTGCAGTTTCTGGGGCAGGACATTTCGCGCCATGAACCGCACCAGGCGGCCCGCATGGGACTGGGCTTTGTGCCCGAAGACCGGCGTGTTTTCACCGACCTGACCGTGATGGAAAACCTCGAGGTCGGGCGCCAACCCGCACGGCAGTGGGCCGATGGCAGCGATGCACCGCTGTGGACGCCCGAGCGCCTGTTCAAGCTGTTTCCCAACCTGGGCGAAATGCCCCTGCGCCACGGCGGCCGCATGAGCGGCGGCGAGCAACAGATGCTGACCGTGGCGCGCACGCTGATGGGCAACCCCTACCTGGTGCTGCTCGACGAGCCTTCGGAAGGCGTGGCGCCGGTGATCGTGGAGCAGATGGCCCACATGATTATGGAACTCAAGGAGCAGGGCGTGAGCATCTTGCTGTCTGAGCAGAACATGCACTTTGCCGAACTGGTCTCTGACCGCGCCTATGTGCTGGAAAAAGGCCAGATTCGCTACCACGCCACCATGGCCGAGCTGGCCGCGAACGACGAAGTGCGGCGCGCTTACCTGAGCGTCTGATCGCCTGACTGCATGCCGGACGCCCTGAGGGGCCTCCTTCTCCCACCACGCCCAGCCATGTCCATAGCCACCACCACCCTGACCGTGAATGGGCACACCCGCCCGCTGCCCACCCAGGCCCTTGCCAGCGCCACGCTGCTGAATGTGCTGCGCAACGACCTGCAGCTCAATGGCCCCAAGTACGGTTGCGGCCTGGGACAGTGCGGCGCGTGCACGGTGTTGGTGGATGGCGTGGCTGCGCGTGCCTGTGTGATACCGGCCCAGGGCGTTGCGGGCCGGGAGGTGACCACGCTCGAAGGGTTGCCCGCCCGCTATGGTGCGGGGACCGGACTGCACCCGGTGCAGCAGGCGTTTGTGGATGCGCAGGCCGCGCAATGCGGTTACTGCCTCAATGGCATGGTGATGATGACCGTGGCCCTGCTGGAGCGCAATCCCGACCCCGACGAGGCGGCCATCCGCCGCGAGCTTTCGGCCAATCTGTGCCGTTGTGGCACGCATGTCGAGATCATTCGTGCGGTGCAGCGCGCCGCCGTGCTGATGCGTGAGGAGCGGGCATGAGCGCGCCGGGCACGCCATTGAAGCCTTCGTTGCGCGCGGGCACGCCGCATTCGCGCGCCGACTTCCATGCCGCCCAGGGCGTGCTGCTGGTGGTGCGCAATCCACCTGCCGCGCCGCCGCCCGTGAAAGGGCAGCCCGCCATGGTGGCCGGCAACCCGGCCGAGGGCGTGGAGATCCTGCTGGCCGTGTGGGACGATGGCAGCGTGACTGCGCTCAACGGCCATGTGGACCTGGGCACGGGTATCCGCACGGCGCTGGCGCAGATCGTGGCCGAAGAGCTGGACGTGGCGCTGGACCAGGTGCACATGGTGCTGGGCGACACCACGCGCGCGCCCAACCAGGGCGCCACCATTGCCAGCGCTTCCATCCAGATCCACGCTAAGCCGCTGCGCACGGCGGCGGCGCAGGCGCGGCACTGGCTGCTGGCGCAGGCCGCGCAGCAGCTGGGCATGCCCGCCGAGTCCTTGCAACTGAAGGATGGCGCCGTGCAGGCGATCGCGCAGCCCGAGCACCGCCTGCCCTATGGCGCGTTGATCGAGGGGCGGCACCAGGTGCTGCAGTTGGACAACGACACCCCCACCAAGCCGCCCGCCGACTACACCCTGGTCGGCACCTCGGTGCCGCGCGTGGACATTCCTGCCAAGGTGCGTGGCGAGCTGGTTTATGTGCACGACATGCGCGTGCCCGGCATGCTGCACGGCCGCGTGGTGCGCCCGCCCTATGCGGGCGCGGACCATGGCGACTTCATCGGCAACACGCTGGAATCGGTGGACCAGTCGTCCATCGCCCATATTCCGGGCATTCGCGCCGTGGTGGTGGTGCGCGACTTCGTGGGCATCGTGGCGGAGCGCGAGGAGCAGGCCGAGGAGGCCCTGCACACGCTGCAGGTGCGGTGGAAGGACTGGCCAGGCTTCCCCCGCCAGGACAGTGCGCAGGCGGTGGACCAGGCGATCCGCGCCAACCCCGCCACCCAGCGCCGCCTGGTGGACGAGGGAGATGTCGATGCCGCGCTGGCCGGTGCCACGCAGTCCATGCCGCGCACCTACGTCTGGCCCTACCAGATGCACGCCTCCATCGGCCCGTCCTGCGCGGTGGCCGAGTGGCGCGCCGACGACACGACAGGCCGCCCCCGCATGACCGTGTGGGCCGGCACGCAAAACCCCCATGTGCTGCGCGCCGACCTGGCCCGCCTGATGGGCATGGCCGACGTGGACATCGACCTCATCCGCATGGAGGCCGCGGGCTGCTATGGCCGCAACGGTGCCGACGACGTGGCGGCCGATGCGGCCCTGCTGTCGCGCGCGGTGGGTGCGCCCGTGCGGGTGCAGCTCACGCGCGAGCAAGAGCACCTGTGGGAGCCCAAGGGCGCGGCCCAGCTCATGCAGGTGCGCGGTGGGCTCAACGCCGATGGGTCGGTGGCGGCCTACGACTTTGAAACCTCGTACCCCTCCAACGGCGCGCCCACGCTGGCCCTGCTGCTCACGCGCACCATCGAGCCCGTGGCCCAGGCTTACGAGATGGGCGACCGCACGGCGCGCCCGCCCTACGCCTATGACAACCTGCGCGTGGCCGTCAATGACATGGCGCCCATCGTGCGCGCCTCGTGGCTGCGCGGCGTGTCGGCGCTGCCCAATTCGTTTGCGCACGAGTCCTATGTGGACGAGCTCGCCACCGCCGCCGGGGTGGACCCCGTGGCGTTCCGCCTGCAGCTTTTGAGCGACCCGCGCGCGGCCGAGCTGGTGCAGGCCACCGCCGACAAGGCGGGCTGGCGGCCCCACACCGGCCCGCGCGTGTCCGGCCCCGGCGAACTGCAGGGCACCGACGGCGACTGGGTGCAGGGCCAGGGCTTTGCCTACGCGCGCTACATCCACAGCAAATGGCCGGGCTTTGGCGCCGCCTGGGCTGCCTGGGTGGCCGATGTGGATGTCAATAAAAAAACGGGCGAGGTTCATGTGCGCCGCGTGGTCGTGGGGCATGACGCGGGCCTGTTGGTCAACCCTGCGGGCGTGGAGAACCAGGTCCACGGTAACGTGCTGCAGACCACCAGCCGCGCGCTCAAGGAACAGGTGCGCTTCGAGCCCGTGAAGCAGGCCGTAGAAAGCCGTGAATGGGGCAGCTACCCCATCCTGAGCTTTCGCGAAGTGCCGGTCATCGAGGTCATGCACATGCCCCGGCAGGACGAGGCGCCGCTGGGCTCGGGCGAATCGTCCTCCGTGCCCGGCACGGCGGCCATTGCCAATGCCATCTTCGACGCCACGGGCGTGCGCTTTCGCGCGCCGCCCTTCACGCCCGAGGTGGTGCGCGCCGGGCTCAATCCCCTGGCGGGTGCGGCGGGGCAGGGCGGCGACAGCGCGGCAGGGCCTGCGGCGCAGCCAGCCGATGTGCTGCCCACGCTGGAGCTGCCAGCCCCCACCCTGCCC
>DAIQRN010000327.1:0-3770 GCA_036786185.1 Acidovorax sp.
CACGATGGCCTCGGCCTGCTGGCGGGCGGCGTCCCACAGGCCGTGGTAATGCTGGGTGTCCACCACCGGGTCGCCGCTGCGGTAGGGGATGGACAGGCCGCCCCCCGCCGAAATGGCCTGCAGGTCATGCCCGGCCGCGTGGGCCGTGCGCACCAGGTTGACCATGGCGCCGCAGACCTCCTGCAGGTGGCTGTAGTCCACGCCCGAGCCGATGTGCATGTGCAGGCCCACCAGCTTCAGGCCGTGCTGCTTGATCGCATCCAGAGCCGCAGGCAGGTCGGTGTGCCAAATGCCGTGCTTGCTGTGCTCGCCGCCGGTGTTGGTCTTGTTGCTGTGGCCATGGCCAAAGCCGGGGTTGATGCGCAGCCACACCGCGTGGCCCGGCGAGCGCTCGCCCAGCTGGTGCAGCATGTCGATGGAGCCCGCGTTGACGGGCACGCCGTGCTCCACCACGCAGTCGAGCGTGGCGGCATCGAACAGGTCGGCGGTGAAGACGATCTCCGAGGGCTCTCCGCCAGCCACATAGCCCGCCGCCAGCGCGCGCAGGATCTCGCCGCGCGAGACGGCGTCCACCTTCACGCCCTGCTCGCGCATGAGCTTGAGGATGTGGATGTTGGAGCAGGCCTTCTGCGCAAAGCGCACGGTCTCGAAGTTGGACACCTGGGCGATGCGCTGGCGGATGGTGGCCGCGTCATACACCCACAGCGGGGTGCCGAACTGGTCGGCCAGGGACCACAGCTGGGCGGGGGAAAAGGGGTTGGACATGCAAAGACTCCGAAGGCAAAAAGGCGTGAACGATGTGCCGATGATGCCTGCCCCAGAGCATTCAGTCGAATGCTTTAATTGCCACCATCCATTCATAAAAGATATGCTCTGCGCATGACCGACGCCCCCCTGGCCCACCGCATCACCCACCGCCACATCGAGGTGTTTCGTGCCGTGATGACCGCGGGCAGCGCCACCGGCGCCGCCGACCTGCTGCACAGCTCGCAACCCACGGTCAGCCGCGAGCTGGCCCGGCTTGAATCGCTGCTGGGCTACGCCCTGTTCGAGCGCGTGCAGGGCCGCCTGCGCGCCAACGCCCGCGCGCTGGCGCTGTGGGACGAGGTGCAGCGCTCCTGGCAGGGCCTGGAGCGCGTGATCGGTCACGCTGTGGCCCTGGGTCGGCCAGACGCCGTGCAACTGTCGGTACTGTGCCTGCCCGCGCTGGCGCACGCCCTGCTGCCCGGCGCCGCGGCACGGCTGATGCACGGCCACCCGCAGGCGCGCCTGTCGGTCACGCCGCAAGAGTCGCCACTGCTGGAAGAATGGATGAGCGCCCAGCGCTTTGACCTGGGCCTGTGCGAGCAGGCCAGCGCGCCGCCGGGCACCCGGGCCGAGGCGCTGCTCACGCTGGATGAAGTGGCCGTGCTGCCCGCGGGCCACCGCCTGGCTTCCCAGTCCACACTGCAGCTGCAGGATTTCGCCGGGGAATATTTTGTGAGCCTGTCGGCCGACGACCCCTACCGACGCCTGATCGACGCGCGCTTTGCCGAAGCCGGTGTGGCGCGCACCCTGCGCCTGGAAACCCACAGCGCCGCCGCCGTGTGCGCCATGGTGCAGCAGGGCCTGGGGGTGGCCATCGTCAACCCGGTAACGGCGCTGGCCGCCGCCAGCGCACAGTTGGTGCTGCGGCGCCTGGCGTTTTCGATTCCGTTCAGCGTCACGGCCCTGCTGCCGCTGTACCGCCCGCCCCTGCCCGAGGTGGCGCCCATGCTGGACGCCCTGCGCAGCGAGGCGGCGGACATCGCCCGGCGACTGCACGCGCTGGCGTAGTCAGGCGACGGCGATATGCTTCTCTTTTGATAGCTTTTCGCGCTTACTGGACAAGCGCTAGAGCCTGTTTTTATCTAAAACGGGGTCAGGACAGCGAGGACATGCTGCGCACCTTGACCGCCAGGCGGTCGGCCACCTCGGGCGAGACGAACTTGTGCACTTCGCCGCCCAGCACCGCGATCTCGCGCACAAAGGTGCTGCTGATGAACTGGAACTTGTCGCTGGGCGTGAGGAACACGGTTTCCACCTGCGGCATCAGGCTGCGGTTCATGCCCGCCAGCTGGAACTCGTAGTCAAAGTCGGTCACGGCGCGCAGGCCGCGCACCATGGCCTTGCCGCCGCGCGCCACGACAACGTCGCGCAACAGGCCAGAGAAGCTCTCCACCTGCACCTGGGGGTAGTTCTTGACCGCCTCGCGGCACATCTCGATGCGCTCTTCCAGGCTGAACATCGTCTTCTTGTGGTGGCCCGCCGCCACGGCCACGATCACACGCTCGAACAACTGGGTGGCCCTGCGCACCACATCTTCATGGCCCAGGGTGATGGGGTCAAAGGTTCCGGGGTAAACGGCGAGCACGTTCTGGGCCATGGCTGGTTGTCTCCTGTCTGGCGAATGGACGTTGGCCCGTGACCCTCCGAAGAGACCCCCGGCCGCGTGCGCGCATTATGCAGTGCAGTGCAACATGAGGCCGCGCGCCCATGTCCATCGCCAGAGCCGCAGATGCCAGGCGGCGGGCTGCGACGCCCTTCGTTGCGCCGCTCATCTTTAGATTGTTTTGACCTCCAGCGCTTATACATCAAGCGCAAGCAGCTATCAAATCAGAAGTAATTGACACCCACGGCATCATCCACGTGAACGATGCCGCCGCGAGCACGCCGCCCTACGATGCGCGGCCGTTGCCACCGTCCGCCCATCGTGATTGCTGCCACCAACCTTCGCCACATCTCCAACGCGCTTTTCGACACCACCCAGTGCCTGAACTGCTCCGCTCCGCTGACAGGGCCTTATTGCGCGCAGTGCGGGCAGAAGAAAGCCGGCCGGATGGGGGGCAGCACGGTGCGCAAGGAAGCGTGGGCTCGGTTTCGCTGGTTTGAATGGGCAACCATCCGCAATGCGCTGCGCGTGCTGCCACAGCCGGGCACCCTGGCGCGCGAATACGTGTGCGGCCAGCGCAAGGATCACCCGCACCCGCTGACGTTGTTGTTGCTGTCCATCGGCTTTTTACTGATCGTGCTGGGCCACACCGACTACCTGCGGCCCGACCTGCCCAGCGAGGCGGCGCAGCGCATGTATGCATTGGTCACGGGGTATTCAAAGTGGTCGTTCTCATTGGGTGCAGTGGCGGCGTTTGCCAGCACCTGGCTGGTGTTTCGTCGGCGCGGCTACAACGCGGCCGAGCTGCTGGCGCTGGCGCTGTACTGCCAGGCGGTGTTCATTGCGCTGCAAATGGTGAACCAGCTGCCACTGGTGCTGGCGCCCTCGCCAGAGCTGCTCAAGTGGCACAAGCAGTGGTCGCCCTGGTACATGACGGCGCTGCAGGCGCTGATGTTCATGGTGGCGCTGCGCCAGTTCTTTGTGCTCGACCTGCGCCGCGATGGCGGATGGCTTCTGCTGGCCGGTGCGCTGTTTGCAGGGTTCAAGTGGCAGGCCACGAAGCTCTACGCCCGGGGCGTTGTGGAACTGGTGCTGTGGCAAATGGGTGCCTGAAACCGTGAAGCAATTCACGCTGGCCTGTCGGCGCCCCGCCACATCCTTCACCTGAATGATGCCCCTCTGACGGCAACGCACCTACGATCCGCCGCAGTTCTGTCAAATGATGCAAGGAGACCGTTTTGGCCGGTTCACAGTGGGATTCGCAGCACCTGGGCATCCCCGGTTTTGAGGGCTTGATGGCGGAGTGCCTGGAGGCCCTGGGCGAGCCCGGCATGGTGGAGCGCATGCTGCGCCGCCTGGG
>DAIQRN010000328.1:0-3769 GCA_036786185.1 Acidovorax sp.
CTGGGCAAGCTGCTCGAAACCCGCCAGATCAAGAAGATGATCTCGTCCTACGTGGGTGAGAACAAGGAGTTCGAACGCCAGTATCTGGCGGGCGAGCTGGAGCTGGAATTCACGCCCCAGGGCACGCTGGCCGAGAAGCTGCGCGCTGGCGGCGCGGGCATCCCGGCTTTCTTCACCAAGACTGGCGTGGGCACCATCGTGGCCGACGGCAAGGAGCTGCGCGAGTTTGACGGCGAAACCTATGTGATGGAACGCTCCCTGGTACCCGACGTGGCGCTGGTCAAGGCCGACGTGGCCGACAAGAGCGGCAATCTGCGCTTCAACCTCACGGCGCGCAATTTCAACCCGGCAGCGGCCACGGCGGGCAAGGTCTGCATCGTCGAGGTGGAAAAGATCGTGGAAGTGGGCGAACTGGCCCCCGACGACATTCATTTGCCCGGCATCTATGTGCACCGCATCGTGCTTAATGCCAACCCCGAAAAGCGCATCGAAAAACGAACGATCACCGAGAAAGCAGGAGCCTGACCATGCCGTGGACCCAAGACCAGATGGCCGCCCGTGCGGCGCAAGAACTCGAAGACGGCTTCTATGTGAACCTGGGGATCGGCATTCCCACGCTGGTGGCCAACCACACCGGCGACAAGGAAGTGTGGCTGCAGTCCGAGAACGGCATGCTGGGCATCGGCCCGTTCCCCACGGATGACAAGGTGGACCCCGACCTCATCAACGCGGGCAAGCAGACGGTGACGACCATCAAGGGTTCGGCCATTTTCGGCAGCGACCAGTCGTTTGCCATGATCCGTGGCGGCAAGATCAACCTGTCCATCCTGGGCGCCATGCAGGTCAGCGAAAAGGGCGACCTGGCCAACTGGATGATTCCCGGCAAGATGGTCAAGGGCATGGGCGGCGCCATGGACCTGGTGGCTGGCGTCAAGCGTGTGATCGTGCTCATGGAGCACGTCGCCAAGAAGAAGGATGGCACCGAAGACCTGAAGATCCTGCCCAGCTGCACGCTGCCCCTGACGGGGGTGGGCGTGGTGGACCGTATCATCACCGATCTGGCCGTGATGGATGTGACGCCGCAAGGTCTGAAGCTCGTGGAACTGGCGCCGGGCGTGACATTGGAAGCCTTGCAGGCCAAGACGGGTGTCGCGCTCATACAATAAGTTCACGAATCGTCGGCAACCGTGACACCGAGCGAATCAAGGTAAAATCCCGGAAATCTCACAATACAAGAGCGAGAAAGGCAATCTGGTTATGACACCGCGAACTACATCGGAGATGTTGACCGGCCGTTGAGGCTGGCTGTTCGCGCCTGCACGAGATTGCACACCTCCTCCAGAAAGCGCGGACCCGTTCCGCGCTTTTTTGTTTTTGGGCCTGGCGCCTGCCCGCAACGATTCATTATCAGTCGCACTGATTGAAAAGAAAGAGGTTTCCCATGATTCACATCACGCTCCCCGATGGCTCACAGCGCGAGTTCCCGGGTCCTGTCACAGTGGCTGAGGTCGCTGCATCCATTGGTTCCGGTCTGGCCAAGGCAGCCCTGGCGGGCAAGATCAACGGCAAAGTGGTGGATACCAGCTTCCAGATCACGGCCGATAGCCCGCTGTCCATCATCACGGCCAAGGATGCCGATGGCCTGGAGGTTATTCGCCACTCCACGGCCCACTTGCTGGCCTATGCCGTCAAGGAGCTGTTTCCCGAGGCACAGGTGACCATCGGCCCGGTGATCGAGCATGGTTTTTTCTACGATTTTTCGTACAAGCGCCCCTTCACGCCGGAAGATCTGACGGCCATTGAAAAGCGCATGGCCGAGCTGGCCGCCAAGGACGAGCCCGTGGTGCGCCGCGTGCTGCCACGCGACGAAGCCGTGGCCTATTTCAAGGGCCTGGGCGAGCACTACAAGGCCGAAATCATCGCCAGCATCCCGAGCAACGAGGATGTGAGCTTGTACCGTGAAGGCAATTTCGAGGACCTGTGCCGCGGCCCGCACGTGCCGAGCACGGGCAAGCTCAAGTTCTTCAAGCTCATGAAAGTGGCCGGAGCCTACTGGCGTGGCGACCACCGCAACGAGATGCTGCAGCGCATCTACGGCACGGCCTGGACGTCCAAGGAAGAGCTGCAGCAGTACCTCACGATGCTGGAAGAGGCTGAGAAGCGCGACCACCGCAAGCTGGGCCGCGAGCTGGATCTGTTCCACATGGACGAGCATTCGCCAGGCACGGTGTTCTGGCACCCCAAGGGCTGGGCGCTGTGGCAGGAGGTGGAGCAGTACATGCGCCGCGTGTACCGCAACAACGGCTACCAGGAGGTCAAGGGGCCGCAAATCCTGGACAAGAGCCTGTGGGAGAAGACGGGCCACTGGGACAAGTACCGCGACAACATGTTCACGACCGAGTCGGAAAAGCGCGAGTACGCGCTCAAACCGATGAACTGCCCCGGCCACATCCTGATCTACAAGCAAGGCATCAAGAGCTACCGCGATCTGCCACTGCGTTACGGCGAGTTCGGTGCCTGCCACCGCAACGAGCCTACGGGCGGCCTGCACGGCATCATGCGCGTGCGCGGCTTCACGCAGGATGACGGCCATATTTTCTGCACCGAAGAGCAGGTGCTGGAGGAGTGTGCCAACTACACGGCGCTGGTGCAAAAGGTTTACAAGGACTTCGGCTTCACCGACATCATCTACAAGGTCGCCACGCGGCCCGAGGCGCGCATTGGTACGGACGAGTCGTGGGACCGTGCCGAGAAGGCGCTGATGGACGGCCTGCGCCATTCGGGCTGCGAGTTCGAGATTGCCGAGGGCGAGGGCGCCTTCTACGGCCCCAAGATCGAATACACGCTCAAGGACGCGCTGGGCCGCCAGTGGCAATGCGGCACGATGCAGATCGACCCCAATCTGCCCGAGCGCCTGGATGCCGAATACGTGGCCGAAGACGGCAGCCGCAAGCGCCCGCTGATGCTGCACCGTGCCACTGTGGGCAGCATGGAGCGCTTCATCGGCATGCTGATCGAACATTACGCTGGCGCCTTCCCAGTGTGGCTGGCTCCGGTACAGGTTTCGGTGCTCAACATCACCGATGCGCAGGCCGATTACTGTCGCGAAATTGCCGCAAAGCTGCAAAAAGCACTGCCGAATCAAGACCTTAGGATTGCTGTCGATCTGCGTAACGAGAAGATTACGTATAAAATACGCGAGCATTCGTTGCAAAAGCTGCCGTACATCCTTGTCGCGGGCGACAAGGAAAAGGCCGCCGGAGCCGTCGCAGTGCGCGGCCGGGGCAATCGTGACCTCGGCGTGATGTCTGTCGAAGCGTTCGCTGAGTTGATCGCCCAGGACATCGCCACCAAAGCCTGATTTTTGCTGAAAACATGTTTTGGCGCTTGCCGTCTGTACGGTTGTTGCTACAAGCTTTGTAGTGTTTTGATTCAAGGAAGATAGCCATCGCTACTGAATTTCGTGATCGTCGCCACCGTGAAGAGCGCAAGCACCGCCTGAACCGTGAAATCATGGCCCCGGAAGTTCGTCTTTCCGGGCCTGACAACGAGCCCCTGGGCGTTGTCAGCTTGATGGAAGCCTTGCGCATGGCCGGTGAGCTGGATGTGGATCTGGTCGAGATTGCCGCCACGGCCAATCCCCCGGTGTGCCGCCTCATGGACTACGGCAAGTTCAAGTACCAAGAGCAAAAGCGTGCGGCGGAAGCCAAAGCCAAGCAGACGGTCATCGAGATCAAGGAAGTCAAGTTCCGTCCCGGTACGGACGATG
>DAIQRN010000329.1:0-3758 GCA_036786185.1 Acidovorax sp.
TGGCCATGCTGCCGGGGTCGGAGCCGTGGTCGGGCTCGGTCAGGCCAAAGCAGCCAATCCACTCGCCGCTGGCGAGCTTGGGCAGGTACTTCTGGCGCTGGGCTTCGCTGCCAAATTCATAAATGGGCACCATCACCAGCGACGACTGCACGCTGGCCATGGAGCGGTAGCCCGAGTCCACGCGCTCCACTTCGCGGGCGATCAGGCCGTAGGCCACATACGACAGGCCGGGGCCGCCGTACTGCTCGGGGATGGTGGGGCCCAAGAGGCCCACTTCGCCCATCTCGCGGAAGATGCTCACGTCCATCTTCTCGTGGCGGAAGGCGTCGAGCACGCGGGGTGCCAGGCGGTCCTGGCAGTAGGCGGCGGCGGCGTCGCGGATGGCGCGCTCGTCGTCGGTCAGCTGTTGGCTGAGCAGAAAGGGGTCATCCCATTGAAAAGCGGCGTGGGCCATGGCGGTCTCCGGTAAAAGTCATGAATGCACGCATCGTAGTGACCGAATCAGCCATGTGCAAACGATGAGTTCTCATTCAGATATGCGTTTGTGGAATGTTTGGGATAGAGTGCGCTCCATGCGCCGCCATATTCCCTCCACCCAGGCACTGGCCTGTTTTGAAGCCGCTGCCCGCCACGAAAGCTATACCCGCGCTGCGCAGGAGCTGTCGCTCACGCAAAGCGCCGTGTCGCGCCAGATCCTGGCGCTGGAGGCGCAGCTGGGTGTGCCGCTCTTTCGCCGCACGCGCCATGGCGTGGTGCTGACGCCCGCAGGCCGCCACTACGGTCGGCAGGTCGCGCGCTGGCTGCAGGCGCTGGAGCAGGGCACGCTGGACCTGATGGCCCACCAGGGCGAGGGCGGCACGCTGTCGCTGGCGGCCGTGCCCACCTTTGCCACGCGCTGGCTCATCCCGCGTCTGCCGCTGCTGGCCCAGGCGCACCCCGACATCGTGGTGCACATCGAGACGCAAACGCGCCCCTTCCTGTTTGCAGACACCACCTTCGACGCCGCCCTGTACGCGGGCACGCCCGACCAGGTGGCGAACTGGCCCGGCGTGCAGGCGCAGCTGTTGATGCACGAAGACGTGGTGCCCGTGTGCAGCCCGCGCCTGCTGGAAGCCACCGCACAGCGCGGCCGCGGCCGCGCGCACCAGCCCGTGGCCCCCGAAGCGCTGGCCGCCTTGCCCCTGCTGCAGCAAAGCACCCGCCCCTATGGCTGGCGGCAATGGTTTGACGCCATGGGCGTCGAGACCTCGCATGCGCTGGACGGCCCGCGCTACGAGCTGTTCTCCATGCTGGCCGTGGCCGCCATGCACGGCCTGGGCGTGGCGCTGATCCCGCCGCTGCTCATCGAGGCCGAACTGACCAGCGGCGAACTGGTGGTGGCCTGCGCCCAGCCCCTGCGCGGCGAGCGCGGCTACTACCTCATCCACCCCGCGCAGCCCGCCCCGCCACCGGTGCTGGCAACCTTTGCCCGCTGGCTGCAAGGCATGGCCGCACCCGCGGGATGATGCGCTTGCGCCCCCTGCGGGGCTGAACTAATCTGGCGGTCGGGAAGTCTGTTGACCATCACCTTTCGGGAGTGACCCATGACCGCCTACCATGCCCCGCACTTCGATCCCACCGTGGATGAGATCGAAACCCTCAAACAACTGGAGATGGGCCAGACCATCACCCTGCCCCACGCACTCAAGGACCATGTCTCCGCGCGCCTGCTGGAGTGGGGCTACATCTCCAAGGGCCCGACCGGCGACTTGATCCTCAACGCCAGCGGGCGGCAGTTGATACGGCGGCAGGACAACTGAGCGACAAAGTACCGGTCGTTTTACCGCTGCAGAGGCTGGCATCCTGTCCTTGATGGGATAGGGCCTGTCCGACGGGCGGGCGGCACGCAGGGCCTTCACCGCAAGCCTGTCAAACCAATTGGTAGGAATTCGTTAGTTGCGGGAAGGTCGGGGCTGAGGCTTGATGTTGGAGCTGCTGCTTGGCAATCTGGCGTAGAAGAAATCTGCCAGCGCCTTCTGGGTTTGAGGATGCAGCCGCCAGGCGGTCCAACCTAGACCAGTACTGCGTAGATACATCGTGATGTGGGCTTCTTTCGCTTGGTTCTCGAATGCCACAGCGGGCTCGTTCTGCACAGATACGGGTGCCTGGCCGTTGTGGCTCTCCTGAGGACTTTGACGGATAGGTGGGTCCATCTGGGCGCGCAGCACCGCCAGTTCATGGATCAGGCTTTCGAGCTCTAAAGCAGTCAGTGTCTTGTTGATGGCAAGCGTGGCCTGCGTGCGATCATCGTTCAGTTGCATGGACACTTTTCTCCTGTATGGGGCTGAAGTTTCGATAATTCTGAGAGCTTTTCTTGGCTGCGCCAGGAATAGGCCTTCATCAGGGGCTTATGCGTCATGGAAACAAAAAAGCCCCTCCACTCTGTGGAAGGGCTTTGTCTTTGCATATCACGGTATCAATGCTAACCACAGGGAAGCAAGCCGTGGTGCCCGGGGCCGGAATCGAACCGGCACGCCTTGCGGCGGGGGATTTTGAGTCCCCTGCGTCTACCAATTTCACCACCCGGGCGGGTATCTGAGTGAAGCTGCAAATTATGGCACAGTAGGGCGCATGAAATATCCGACGATCGAAGATGCGGTGGGTAATACGCCGCTGGTGGCACTGCAGCGCATTGGGGCGCAGGACAACGCGGCGCGCGGCAATGTGGTGCTGGGCAAGCTGGAGGGCAACAACCCGGCGGGCTCGGTCAAGGACCGGCCTGCGCTGTCGATGATCCGCCGTGCCGAGGAGCGTGGCGACATTCGCCCCGGCGACACGCTGATCGAGGCCACGTCGGGCAACACCGGCATTGCCCTGGCCATGGCTGCGGCCATCAAGGGCTACCGCATGGTGCTGGTGATGCCGGAGGACCTGTCCATCGAGCGCGCCCAGACCATGAAGGCCTTTGGCGCCGAGCTGGTGCTCACGCCCAAGAGCGGCGGCATGGAGCATGCGCGCGACCTGGCCGAGGCCATGCAAAAGCGCGGCGAGGGCAAGGTGCTGGACCAGTTCGCCAACCCCGACAACCCGCGCATCCATTACGAGACCACCGGCCCCGAGCTGTGGGAGCAGACCGGCGGGCGCATCACGCACTTCGTCAGCGCCATGGGCACCACGGGCACCATCACTGGCGTATCGCGCTTTTTGAAAGAGAAGAACCCCGCCATCCGCGTCATTGGCGCCCAGCCCGAAGACGGCTCGCGCATCCCCGGCATCCGCAAGTGGCCGCAGGAATACATGCCCAGGATTTATGACGCCAGCCTGGTGGACGAGCAGGTGTCCGTCACCCAGGACAACGCCGAGGAGATGTGCCGCCGCCTGGCGCGCGAGGAGGGCATCTTCGGTGGCATCTCTGCCGCCGGCGCGTGCTGGGTGGCGCAGCAGATCGCCGCGCGTGAGCGCGATGCCACCATCGTCTTTGTGGTGTGCGACCGGGGGGATCGCTATTTGTCTACCGGTGTTTTTCCTGCATGAAATTGGCCTCAGGCGCTTGTTAAATAAGCGCTAGCAGCTACTAATAAAAGAGCATATGCACTACGAAGCCCGCCACTGCACCCACTGCGGCACAGCCCTGCAGCTGATCACCCAGGCCGAGGACGGTGGCGACAAGCAGCGCCTGCGCTGCCCCGCCTGCGGCTGGACGCACTGGAACAACCCCACGCCTGTGCTCGCCGCCATCGTGGAGGTCAACGGCAAGGTGCTGCTGGCGCGCAACGCGG
>DAIQRN010000330.1:0-3755 GCA_036786185.1 Acidovorax sp.
CGCTGGTGCCGCCGGTGGTGGACAGCTCGGTGGTGAGGCCAGTTTCGGCCAGGATGGCCTGCTGCGCCGCCAGGACCAGTTCGCCGGGCGTGGTCAGGAAGGGCTGGCCGCCCAGGGTCCAGCGCAGGTCGTACTCAAGGCCGTGGCGGTCCAGCACGGTGTGCACGCGCTGCTTGAGGCTTTCGGCCGTGGATTCGGTGGAGAAGCGGAAGTTGAAGTCCACCACCACCTCGCCCGGAATCACATTGGTGGCGCCGGTGCCG
This sequence comes from Acidovorax sp., assembly GCA_036786185.1. Taxonomy (GTDB): domain Bacteria; phylum Pseudomonadota; class Gammaproteobacteria; order Burkholderiales; family Burkholderiaceae_C; genus Acidovorax. Next base: position 264 of record DAIQRN010000330.1, read on the forward strand.
CCATGCATGTTGCTGATCTGCCAGCTGGTGGGCGGGAAGAAAGCGTTGCCGTTGTCCCACACCGTGGCGGCCAGCTCGGCCAGCGCGGGCAGGGCCTGGTGGATGGGGTTGCGCGCCAGCTGCGGGTAGGCGATGTGGCCCTGGATGCCGCGCACGCTGAGCTTGCCGCTCAGGGTGCCGCGGCGGCCGTTCTTGATCATGTCGCCGGTTTTCTCGACCGAGGTGGGTTCGCCCACGATGCAGTAGTCGATCTTTTCGCCGCGTGCCTGCAACTGCTCGACCACCACCTTGGTGCCATCGACCGACGGACCTTCCTCGTCGCTGGTGAGCAGAAAGGCGAGTTCGATGGCGGGCTGCGGCGTGGCGGCGAGGAACTCTTCCACCGCCACGATGAAGGCGGCGATGGAAGTCTTCATGTCGCTGGCGCCGCGACCATAGAGCTTGCCGTCCTTGTGCGTGGGGACGAAGGGGTCGCTGCTCCACTGGGCCAGCGGGCCGGTGGGGACCACGTCGGTGTGGCCTGCAAATACTATTGTTTTAATAGCTGCTTGCGCTTTACCATCAATCGCTACAGGCCGTTTTGCCCATAAATTGCTGACGCGGAAGTCCGCCGGGCCGCTGTCCAGTCGCTCGCACACAAAGCCCAGCGGGGCCAGCCGCGCGGCCAGCAGGTCAAGGCAGCCCGCATCTTCGGGGGTGATGGAGGGCAGGGCGATCAGCTGTTCTGCCAGGTGCAGGGTGCGGGACATTGCAAAAGGGAGGAGAGGGCAGCGTTCAGGCTGCGGGTTTGACGTCCAGCACGATCTCGGTGAACGAAGGGGCATCGTCGGGCGCGTCGCGCGCTTCCTTCTGGGCCTTGGCCGCATTGGCTGCCAGGGAGAAGTCGTTTTGCAGGCGCCACATGAGGTTGGTGGGCGAATCAGCGTAGGCCAGGCCTTCCTTGCGGTCGATCTTGGCGTCCATGATCAGGCGGGCCAGGGCTTCTTCAAAGGTCTGCGAGCCCTCGGCCATGGACTTCTCCATGGCTTCTTTCACGCCGCCAAAGTCGCCTTTCTCGATCAGCTCGGACACCAGCTTGGAGTTGAGCATGACCTCCACCGCAGGCACGCGCTCGCCATCGGTCTTGCGCACCAGGCGCTGCGACACCACGGCCTTGAGCGCGGAGGCCAGGTCGCCCAGCATGGTCGGGCGCACTTCGACGGGGTAGAACGACAGCACCCGGTTGAGCGCGTGGTAGCTGTTGTTGCCGTGCAGCGTGGCCAGGCACAGGTGGCCCGACTGGGCGTAGGCAATGGCGGCGGACATGGTCTCGCGGTCGCGGATTTCGCCGATCAGGATCACGTCGGGCGCCTGGCGCAGCGCGTTTTTCAGTGCGGTTTGCAGCGACTGGGTGTCGGCGCCGATCTCGCGCTGGTTGACGATGGATTTCTTGTTCTTGAACTGGTACTCGACCGGGTCCTCGATGGTGAGGATGTGGCCGCTGAGCGCCTCGTTGCGGGTGTCGATCATCGACGCCAGCGAGGTGCTCTTGCCCGAACCCGTGGCACCCACCATCAGGATGAGGCCGCGCTTTTCCATGATGAGGTCGCGCATCACCGGGGGTAGGCCCAGGCTGTCGAATGCCGGAATGGCCTGCGAGATGAAGCGGATCACCACCGCGTAGCTGCCACGCTGGCGCATGGCGCTGACACGAAAGCGGCCCACGCCGGTCAGCGGCACACCCATGTTGAGCTCACCGGTTTCTTCCAGCTCCTCGATGCGATCCGGGGGCACGACCTCGGAGAGCAGGTTGCGCGGTGCATCCGGCGGCAGGATCTGGTTGTTGATGGGCACGCACTCGCCGTTGATCTTGATCAGTGCCGGTGCATTGGCCGACAGATAGACGTCGGAGGCCTTCTTTTCGGCCATCAGGCGGAGAATCCGTTCCATTGTGCTCATGGTGTGTCCCTCTGGTTATCGTCTGTATTTGGATCCGGGCGGCGGTGCGTGGCGGGGTGCCGGTGAGGTCAGTCGCGCAGCAGGTCGTTGATGCTGGTCTTGGAGCGGGTCTGCGCGTCCACCTGCTTGACGATGATGGCGGCATACATGCTGTAGGGCTGGCCATTGGCGGCCGTCTTGGGCAGGTTGCCGCTGACCACCACAGAGCCAGAGGGCACGCGGCCGTAGCTGATCTCGCCCGTGGCGCGGTTGAAGATGGGGGTGCTCTGGCCCAGGTACACGCCCATGCCCAGCACGGAGTTTTCTTCGACCACCACGCCTTCGACGACCTCGGAACGGGCGCCGATGAAGCAGTTGTCTTCAATGATGGTGGGGCCGGCCTGCAGCGGCTCCAGCACGCCGCCAATGCCCACGCCGCCCGACAGGTGCACGTTGGCGCCGATCTGTGCGCACGAGCCCACGGTGGCCCAGGTGTCCACCATGGTGCCTTCGCCCACGTAGGCGCCGATGTTCACGTACGACGGCATCAGGATCGCGCCCTTGGCGATGAAGCTGCCACGACGGGCCACGGCGGGGGGTACCACGCGCACGCCGGTGGCCTTCATCTCGTCTTCGGACAGGTGGGCAAACTTGGTCTGCACCTTGTCATAAAAGCCCAGGTCGCCGGCCTTCACCACGGCGTTGTCCTTCAGGCGGAAGGACAGCAGCACGGCCTTCTTGATCCACTGGTGCACGGTCCACTGGCCCACGCCTTCGCGGGTGGCCACGCGCAGCTTGCCGTTGTTCAGCTCGGCGATCACCTGCTCGACGGCGTCCAGGATGTCTTTGGGGGCTGCGGCGGGCGAGAGGCTGGCGCGGTTGTCCCAGGCGTTGTCGATGAGGGTTTGCAGTTGTTGGGTCATGGTCGTCGGACGGTCAGACTTTGGTATGGGATTGGATGAATTGCACGATGCGCCGCGCGGCCTCCAGGCATTCTTCGGTTTCGGCCACCAGGGCCATGCGCACGCGCTGGGCGCCGGGGTTGCTGCCCTGGGCCTCGCGGGCCAGGTAGCTGCCGGGGAGCACCGTGACATTGTATTGAGCCAGCAGGGCCCGCGCGAACTCGGCGTCGGTCAGCCCCAGGGCATCGGGCACCTTGGCCCACAGGTAGAAACCGGCGTCGGGCAGGGCCACCTCCATCACGCTCTCCAGCAGTGGGGTGACCTGGGCAAATTTCTCGCGGTAGAGCGCGCGGTTTTCCACCACATGCTGCTCGTCGCCCCAGGCGGCGATGCTGGCGGCCTGCACGATGGGGCTCATGGCGCTGCCGTGGTAGGTGCGGTAGAGCAAAAAGGACTTGATCAGCGCCGCATCACCGGCCACAAAGCCGCTGCGCAGCCCAGGCACGTTGCTGCGCTTGGACAGGCTGGTGAAGGCCATCAGGTTCTTGAAGTCATGGCGGCCCAGTTGCTGGGCAGCCTGCAGGCCGCCCAGTGGAGGCACGTCGCGGAAATAGATCTCGCTGTAGCACTCGTCCGAGGCGATCACAAAGCCGTAGCGGTCGCTCAGCGCAAA
>DAIQRN010000331.1:0-3746 GCA_036786185.1 Acidovorax sp.
ATGGTGATGCTGCCGTCTTCGGCCGCGGTGGTGAACTCCTGCGGCACCACGGTATCGAGGCCCGCGGGCATGATGGCGCCGGTCATGATCTTGAGGCACTCGCCCGCTGCCACCGTGCCCACCCAGGCCTTGCCTGCCAGCGCCGTGCCCACCACGCGCAGCGTGAGTGGCTGGCCCACCACAAGCTGCGCCCCCGCGAAGGCATAGCCGTCCATGGCCGAGTTGTCGTGTGGCGGCACGCTGATGGGCGAGACCACATCCTGCGCTAGCACGCGGCCCAGGGCGTTGAACAGGGGCAGCTCCTCGGTCTGCGTGACAGGCTCGACCAGCCGCTCCAGAAACGCGCTCACATCGGTGGCGCGCAGCGCCTGCGGGTCGTAGCCCTGCAGTTCGGCGGCGATCTGGGCGATCGTTCTTGTGGTGGGGGCCTGGCTCATGCCGATCGCTCCAGCGCCTGCAGCTCGGCCAGCGTGTTGGCGTTGAAGAAGGCCTGCGGGTCGTCGCCCGGCTGGTCAAACGGCACGGTGGCGCAGTGGTGCTGGCCCGTCCAGGCGTCGATCTTGCGGCCACCGGCCTGGGTGAAGGCGACCAGGCTTTCAAGCAGGTTCACGCGCAGCAGGCAGAACACGGGCTGGGGTCGCACCTTGCCGTCTTCCTCGGGCGCGGCGGCCATGGCGATGTCGGCGCCCTGGGCATCGGCGGCGGCCGCCAGGCGCGCAGCCAGGTCCAGCGGAAACAGCGGTGTGTCGCAGGGCACCGTCAGCATCCAGGGCGTTTCGCAGCGCTCCAGCCCGGTCAGAAACCCCGCCAGCGGGCCCGCGTAGTCGGCCAGCACATCGGGCCACACGGGCGCGCCAAAGGCCTCGTAGGCGGCCAGGTTGCGGTTGGCGTTGACCATGGTGGCGCCGGTCTGCATCTGCAACCGCATCAGCGTATGCAGCGCCAGCGGCAGGCCGCGAAAGCCCTGCAGGCCTTTGTCCACCCCGCCCATGCGGGAGCCTCGGCCCCCGGCGAGCACGAGGCCTGTGATGTCTTGGGTATCAATCATTCGTTCAATCGTTATCCGCCGATGTAGCTCATCTCGACGCGGCGGGCGCCGCCACCGCTGTCCGCAGGCAGGCTGCTGCGCAGCTCGGAGTAGCGGTCGCTGCGCTGCTGCCAGATGGGTGCGATGGCGGAGGCAATCGCCTCGTCGCTGGCACCGCCGCGCAGCAGGGTGCGCAGGTCGTAGCCCTGGGTGGCGAAGAGGCACAGGTAGAGCTTGCCTTCGGTGGACAGGCGCGCGCGGTTGCAGTCGTGGCAGAAGGCCTGGGTGACGCTGCTGATCACGCCCACCTCGCCCAGCGCCGGGTCGTGCTGGCCTTGCGCGTTGGCATAGCCCCAGCGCTCGGCGGTCTCGCCGGGGTTGCTGGGGTCCAATTGCACCAGGGGCAGTTCGGCGCGCAGGCGCTCGATCAGCTCGGCCGATGGCAGCACCTCGTCCATGCGCCAGCCGTTGGTGGCGCCCACGTCCATGTATTCAATGAAGCGCAGCGTGGTGCCCGTGCCGCGAAAGTGGCGCGCCATGCGCAAGATTTCGTGGTCGTTGGTGCCGCGCTTGACCACCATGTTGACCTTGATCTGCGACAGGCCCGCAGCGTGCGCCGCCTCGATGCCGGCCAGCACATCGGCCACCGGAAAGTCCACATCGTTCATGCGGCGGAACACGGCGTCATCGAGGCCGTCGAGGCTTACGGTCACGCGGTTCAGGCCCGCGTCCTTCAAGGCCCGCGCCTTGCGCGCCAGCAGCGATCCATTGGTGGTCAGCGTGAGGTCGGGCGCCAGGCCGTCCACCGTGCGCAGCGCGGCCAGCTGCGCCACCAGCGCTTCCAGGTTCTTGCGCAGCAGGGGCTCGCCGCCGGTCAGGCGGATCTTGCGCACGCCGTGCGCCATGAAAAGGCGTGCCAGCCGCGTAATCTCTTCAAAGCTCAGCAGCGCGCCGTGGGGCAGGTAGGGGTAGTTCTTGTCAAAAACTTCCTTGGGCATGCAGTAATTGCAGCGGAAGTTGCAGCGGTCGGTGACGCTGATGCGCAGGTCGCGCAAGGGGCGGCCCAGCGTATCGGTCAGCAGACCGGTAGGGGCCACGGGTTGCGCGGGCACCTGTGCCGCCAGTGCGGCAATGCGTTGGTCCACCAGGGGTATCACACGTTCGGCCATGGCGTGATTTTGCCGCATGGGCCCCTGCCCACGGGTGAAGACCCCTCGGGCGAGGTTGATCGGGGTCAATTCTTGGCGCGCGTGCTTGCCGCGCGCGACCTTTGACTTGGCTCATGGCACTGTCGATGTTGCATTGCAACAATGCGGACTTCAATCGATTGAGAGGGAATTTCCATGTTGACGCGCGAATCTTTAGCCGACGCCCTGCCATGCCAGCGCCGGGTGGCTGTCCGGTGGCTGGCGGCCGGGGTGTTGCTGCCTGCCGGGGGCGGCTGGGCGGGCGGGGCGCAGGCGCAGATCGGGCTGTCCAGCGCCATCAACCACGCGGGCTGGTTTCGGGCGCTGTCGCAACGCATGGCCAAGGCCTATTGCCAGCAGTACCTGCGCGTACTGTCTCCGGCGGCGGGCGATGTGATGGAGCAGGTGCGCAAGATGGCGCAGACTGGCGCGGGCGAGCTGGCGCGGGGCCTGCCCTCGGGCCAGTGGCCCGCCGACGTGGCGCGCAATCTGGAGGAGGTGCGCAAGCAGTTTGCGCTGCTCAACCAGCTCACCGCCGTGCCCGCCACGGGCACGGCCGCCGTGGTGGCCGCGGCCGAGCAGGCCGACCGTACGCTGCTCATCGCGCAGACCGTGACGGAGTCGATCGAGCGCATGGCGCCGGTGCCCAGCGCGCGGCTGGTGAACCTGGCCGGGCGCCAGCGCATGCTGTCGCAGCGGCTGGCCAAGAACTACTTTTTGGCGGCGGCGCGGGTGGATTCCAAGCTGATCCAGAACCAGCTGGTGTCCGATGCGGCGGATTTTCGCCAGGCGATGCAGACGCTGGCGGCCGCGCCCGTGTCCACCCCGGCGATCCGCGCCGAGCTGGAACTGGCCGAGCAGCAGTGGATGTTTTTTGACATGGCCCTGCGCCGCCCGTCCGACGACAAGGCCTTGAACAACGTGGCCACCACCAGCGAGCGGCTGCTGGAGGTGATGGACCGCCTCACCGGGCGGTACGAGGCCGCGCTGCGCGAGGTGATGGGGTAGTCGCGGGCAGCCGCTGCCTGGCTACACGCAGCGCGCGCCGTCCACCTCGATGCACACGCCGCTGATGAACGAGCCCTCATCGCTGGCCAGGTAGAGCGCGGCATTGGCCACGTCCAGCGCCGTGGAAAAGCGCCCCAGCGGGATGGTGGCCAGGAACTTGGCGCGGCGCGCCTCGTCCACCGGGCCGCCGGCAAACTCGGCGGCCAAACCCGTGTCGGGGTTGAACACGGGGTTGATGCAATTCACGCGGATGTTGTCCGGCCCCAGTTCGGCGGCCATGGACTTGCTGGTGATGATGACGGCGCCCTTGGAGCCGTTGTACCAGGTCAGGCCCGGGCGCGGGCGCAGCCCGGCGGTGGAGGCGATGTTGATGATGCTGCCGCCACCTGCGCGGCGCAGCTCGGGCACGGCGTGGATGGCCGACAGGTAGATGCTCTTCATGTTGATGGCATAGACCTTGTCGAACTCCTCCTCGCTCACTTCGAGCATGGGGCGGTTGCGGTGCGTCCAGCCCGCGTTGTTGA
>DAIQRN010000332.1:0-3742 GCA_036786185.1 Acidovorax sp.
TGCAGCAGAAGTGGGCGGCGGCCACGCCCGTGCTGCAGGGCATTGCCGGTTTTGCCGACACCTTCTTGCCCTGGGGCCGTGCCCCTGAGGTGGGTGAACTGTTCCGCTTCCCTGCGGCCGCGCGCGCGCTCAAGGCCATTGCCGCCAGCAACGGTGATGCGATGTACGAAGGCGAGATCGCCGAAGCCCTCGCCGCGTTTGCCAAGGAGCAGGGCGGTGCGCTGACGGTGAAGGACCTGGCCAGCTACCAGCCCGAGTGGGTCATGCCGATTTCGCGCGACTACCGGGGTTACACGCTGCACGAAATTCCGCCCAACGGCCAGGGCATTGCCGCGCTGATCGCGCTGGGCATTCTGGAAAAGTTCGATCTGGCCAGCCTGCCGGTGGATTCCACGGCGTCGCAGCACCTGCAGATCGAGGCAATGAAGCTGGCGTTTGCTGACGTGTACCGCTATGTGTCGGAACGCTCCACCATGGAAGTGACGACCGAGCAGATGCTGGACGACGCCTACCTGGCCTCGCGCGCGCGCCTCATCGACATGCGCCGGGCGCAGGACTTCCAGGCGGGCAACCCGGTCAAGGGCGGCACCATTTACCTCACGGCGGCCGATGAGAACGGCATGATGGTCAGCTTCATTCAGAGCAACTACATGGGCTTTGGCTCGGGCTGTGTGGAACCCCACTACGGCATCAGCCTGCAAAACCGGGGCTACGGTTTCAGCCTGGACGCCGCCAGCCCCAACGTGGTGGCACCGGGCAAGCGGCCCTTCCACACCATCATTCCGGCCTTCCTGACCAAGGACGGCCAGCCGGTGATGAGCTACGGTGTGATGGGCGGCAACATGCAGCCGCAGGGGCACATGCAGACGTTGGTGCGCATGTTGGACTATCGCCAGGGCCTGCAGGCTGCGTGCGATGCGCCACGCTGGCGCTTCAACAAGGGCCTGAACATCAACGTGGAAGCTGCCATGAATGCGGCCACGGTGCAGGGCCTGAAAGACCTGGGCCATGAGATCGATGTCATCAACGATTCGTACCAGGACTTTGGCGCGGGCCAGTTCATCTGGCGCGCAGGCAACCCGGCCGTGGAAGGCTATGTGGCCGCCAGCGACCCGCGCCGCGACGGGCTGGCTGCAGGGTACTGAGGCCCGAGGTCCCTCGCGGAGCCGGCCCTTGTCGTCACTGAGGATCGATGCGCGCCTTGGCGTAGGGCGCTCGATCCATGTCGCGCACTTCCACGCTCAATTGCACCGATACACCCGCCGGGCGCGGGGTAAGGCGTTGCAGCACTTCCAGCACGCGCGCTGCCAGCTCGCTTTTCGCTTCGGGCGTGCGGCCCGACAGCAAGCGCAGCTCTGCGTGCACAAAGCCACGCGGCTCAGGCGCCGTGCCCATCACGAAATCGGTCACGTCCACAAAGCGGATCTTCAGGTCAGCCTCGACCGGGATTTGCGGGTGGGCGGTGAGCGAGGCGGCCAACTCTTTGAGCGCCTGGGCTTTGGGATAGGTGCCGAGGTTGGCTGTGGTTTCGATGACCAGATGGGGCATGGTTGCGGGCTTTCGGTGCAGTGGGTGTTGATCAGAGTCCGGTGCGCGGGCTGTGGCGCCTTGGGGCAAGCAGGCTCTGGGAAGGGGTGATCCACTAGTCAAGTGGCACCCCACGGCCCGAAGTGTGCCCGCTTTTCCATCACTTTGTTCGCGGCCCGTGCACGCTCTGGGTGGGGCTGCTGGCTTGGCAGGCTGCTCAGTCGGTGAAAGATTTCACCTGCACGGGCAGGTTTGGGGGCTGCCAGCGGTACTGGGGGTTCAGCACATTGCGCTCAGGCATTTCACCCTGCCAATCCAAACCCAGAATGTCGGCCACCGTCCACCCCGCCCAGTCGGCGCGGAAGGGGCGCTGCGCCACATCGGTAGACGCGGCCGGGCGGCTGTGGTTGGTCCAGACGATGGTGGGAATGCGGTAGCCCGCTTCCGTGCCGGGGCTGTGGCCTGCACGGTTTTCACCATGGCCCACTTCCTGGCCATGGTCCGACAGGTACACCCACGCCCGGCGCTCTTGCGCCTTTGCGTCCAGCTGCGTCACGCGCAGGGATTCCGCCACCACGAAGTCGTGGTACAGCAGCGCCGCGTCGTACTCTTGCCGATGGCGGCGCACCAGGGCCGATCGCTGCTGGGTGACCATTTGCGTCTCCACGCTGTCCACTTCATCGTCGAAGGGGTTTTCACCTTTGGGGAAGCGCAGGCGGTAGTGCGGGTGGGCGCCCAGCAGGTGCACGATGATGAACTTGCGCTCGGCGGGGTCTGCCAGCGCTTCCTGAATGCAGTCCAGCAGTTCGCCGTCCAGCGAGGCGCTGGCGCGGCCCGGGGTGCGGTTGACCATGTCCACCACGTTGGCCAGCCGTGCGTGCTGTTGCTCCACCGCGATGTCATCGTGGTTGCTCATCCACCAGACCTTGTAGCCCGCAGTGCGCGCCATGGCGATCAGGTGCTGGGCCTGCGCAGCATCGGGCTCGCCAAACCCGAACAGGTTGTTCAGCGAAGGCAGCGTGCTGGCGTCTGCCGACCAGGCGTGGCGCAGTACCAGCATCTCTTCCGGGTGGCGGCGCTGCATGTCCAGCAGGCGCGGCGTGGTGGCGCGGCCATAGCCATACAGCTGCATGTTGTCGCGGTTGATGCTGTCGGCGATGACCAGCACTACGGTGGATGGGCCGGACAGTGTCATCTGGGGCGCCAGTGCCTGCGCGCGCTGCAGCAACTGGGCGCGGCGCTCGTCCTGGTCGTGCCACTGGGCTTGCAAGGCCGTGACCGACTGGGCCAGCTGCGGCCAGTACAGCAGCGGGTGCAGGCGCCGCCAGGGCTTGCTGACCCAGGCAACGCTGCAGATCACCAGGGCCACAGCCAGTGTGATGGTTTGCCAGCGGGCCGGTGGCCGCACAGGCCCGCTGCCCGCATGGTCTGCCGGTGCCGTGGTGCGCCACACCAGCGCACCGGTGCCCAGCACCATGGCCAGCCCCAGCAGCGCCGTGTGCCAGTGCATGCCCATGTATTCGGCCATCTCGCGCGCATTGGTATTGGCCAGCGCGCCCAGCACGGTGGCGCTGTCGGGGGCAGACTGGTAGGTTTCCATGAGGTAGGCGCGCACCATGCCATCGGCGGCAAAGGCCAGGGTGAGCAGCACCACAGCCACCCGCCGCAACTGACGCATTCCCGCAGTGCGCACCGGCCACGCCATCCACAGCACGGCGGGCAAAAACAGCACCAGCAGTTGCGCTACCCGCCGGCCGTCATGCCCGAGGATGATGAAGAACGTGGCAATGGCGAGCAGGGCGGCGCTGGGCAACATGGGAGAGCTTTTTGGGCAAGGCGGGCAAGACCCGCAAGCACACCCTGCGCTGGGGCAGGCAGGGTGGGCGGCGGCGCAGTCTATCAGCCCCGCGAATTCCCTTCAGTGCCCTGCCTTTTTTCGGGCTTCGCCCCAGTGGCCCTGGCTGGGGCCTCAGCGCTGCACCGGTGGCACCAGAATGGTGGGCGCAGCAGGCGCAGCCACTTCCGGGTAGTCGCGGCTGAAGTGCAGACCCCGGCTTTCGCGGCGCAGCTGTGCGCTTTTCACGATCAGGTCGGCCACCTGCACCAGATTGCGCAGCTCCAGCAAATCGCGCGTGACGTGGAAGTGCGCGTAGAACTCCCGGATCTCGCCTTGCAGCATCGCAATGCGGTGCGCGGCGCGCTCCAGGCGCTTGTT
>DAIQRN010000333.1:0-3742 GCA_036786185.1 Acidovorax sp.
GAATGCCGGTGAATAAAACATGGGCCTGAATAAAGCGGGTTTCTAAGCGGCTAACTAGAATTAGATCGCGGCATCCTACTGACCGAGGGCGGTCTAAGTCAAGCGCGTGGCGCAACATTTCCCTTTCCACCTTCCCATGGCGGCAGTAATTTAGACCGCCTAAAATTCTGCGGATGGACGCCCCCTCCGTTCTGCCCGATCCCGCCGCGCCGCAGCCGCCCAAATTGCTGGACTTGCTGCGCCAGCGCATCCGGGTGCTGCACTATTCCATTCGTACCGAGCAGGCGTATGTGGACTGGGCGCGCCGCTTCATTCTGTTCCACGGCAAGCGCCATCCGCGTGACATGGGGGCGGAGGAGGTCACGGCCTTTCTGACGCATCTGGCGGTGGAGCGCAATGTGTCGGCCTCCACCCAAAACCAGGCCAAGGCGGCCATTTTGTTTCTCTATAAAGAAGTGTTGCAGCACGACCTGCCCTGGCTGGACGAGGTGGTGTCGGCCAAGAAGGCGCGCCGCCTGCCGGTGGTGCTGACGCAGCGCGAGGTGCGCGAGCTGCTGCTGCACCTGCAGGGCACGCAGTGGCTGGTGGCCTCGCTGCTGTATGGCACGGGCATGCGCATTCTGGAGGCGCTGCGCCTGCGCGTGAAGGATGTGGAGTTCGAGCGGCGCGAGCTGGTCGTGCGCCAGGGCAAGGGCAATAAAGACCGTGTGACGGTGCTGCCCGAGAATCTGATGGCGCCGCTGCGCGAGCAGATGGAGCGCGCCCGCGTGCTGCACGGCAAGGACCTGGATGCGGGGCTGGGCGCCGTGTGGCTGCCCGATGCATTGGCCGTGAAGTACCCGAACGCCGCCACGGCCTGGGGCTGGCAGTATGTGTTCCCCAGCGCGGTGCGGTCGGTGGACCCGCGCTCGGGCGTGGAGCGGCGCCACCATCTGCTGGAGCAGTCGGTGCAGAAGGCGGTGTCCCTGGCCGCGCGCCGTGCGGGCATCGCCAAGCCTTGCACGCCGCATGTGCTGCGGCATTCGTTTGCCACCCACATGCTGCAGGCGGGCTACGACATCCGCACCGTGCAGGAGCTGCTGGGCCACAAGGATGTGAGTACCACCATGATCTACACCCATGTCTTGAACAAGGGCGGGCGCGGCGTGCTGAGCCCGCTCGATGCGCTATGAGTCTCGCTTCTCCGACGTCCCTGGCTTCCCACCACCAGCCGCTGGCCGAGCGCCTGCGCCCTCGCACGCTGGGCGAGGTGATTGGCCAGCAGCACGTGCTGGGGCCGGGCATGCCGCTGCGGCTGGCGTTCGAGTCGGGCCGGCCGCACAGCTGCATCCTGTGGGGCCCGCCGGGCGTGGGCAAGACCACCATCGCGCGGCTGATGGCCGATGCGTTTGATGCGCAGTTCATCAGCATCAGCGCCGTGCTGGGCGGGGTCAAGGACATCCGCGAGGCGGTGGAGCGCGCGCAGGCGGCGCGCGATGGACTCATGCAGCAGCGCACCATCGTCTTTGTCGATGAGGTGCACCGGTTCAACAAGAGCCAGCAGGACGCCTTCCTGCCGCACGTGGAAAGCGGCCTGTTCACTTTCATCGGCGCGACCACCGAGAACCCCTCGTTCGAGGTCAACTCCGCGCTGCTCTCGCGTGCTGCCGTGTATGTGCTGCAACCGCTGTCCGAGCAGGATTTGAAGCAAATTGTGGCTCTGGCCCAGGCGGAGCAGGCGCTGACAGCTATTGAAGATATAGCAATCGAGCGTCTGGTGGCCTATGCCGATGGCGATGCCCGCCGCCTGCTCAACACGCTGGAGACGCTGGCCATGGCAGCCGCGCAGGAAAAGCGGGCCGAGATCACCGACGCCTGGCTGCTCAAGGTGCTGGGCGAGCGCATGCGCCGCTACGACAAGGGCGGCGAGCAGTTCTACGACACCATCAGCGCGCTGCACAAGTCGGTGCGCGGCAGCGACCCCGATGCCGCGTTGTACTGGCTGGTGCGCATGCTCGACGGCGGCGCCGACCCGCGCTATATGGCGCGGCGCATCGTGCGCATGGCGTGGGAGGACATAGGCCTGGCCGACCCACGCGCCATGCAGATCGCCAACGACGCCGCCCAGACGTATGAACGCCTGGGCAGCCCCGAAGGCGAGCTGGCCCTGGCCCAGGCCGTGCTGTACCTGGCCGTGGCGCCCAAGAGCAACGCGGGCTACATGGCCTACAACAAGGCCCGCACATTCGTGAAGCAGGACAGCACGCGCCCCGTGCCCATGCACCTGCGCAATGCGCCCACCAAGCTCATGAAAGAGCTGGACTACGGCAAGGGTTACCGCTACGCGCACGACGAGGAGGGCGGCTTTGCGGCGGGCGAAACCTACCTGCCCGAGGGTATGCCCGAGCCCGGCTTCTACCAGCCGGTGGAGCGCGGGCTCGAAATCAAAATTGCACAGAAACTGCGTGCGCTGCGCGAACGCAATGCCGCCGCCGGGGCGGATGACGGCTCGGGTGACGCCTCCTGAGATGCAGCGCCAACGGGGCGCAGTCCGGGGCGCGGGCATGGGCTATGCCGATTGCGCATGCTTTGGGTAATAAGACCGCTCATCAATTCTCCTGCGCTCATTACGCATTCTTATGAAAGCGGTGGCCCGCTGATGGTGCCCCAATTCAAGGGAAAACCCCGCCCAGCTTGGCAGGCAGCGGCTTGTGACTCGTGGCTACAATTCCGACCACAAACCCGCACAGCTGCATTCTGGCGGGTTTTTTGCTAGATGGCAGTCGGGCTCACAAGGCCGTACCAATTTCGGTGCCAAGGCGGTGGGTACGTCACAAACGAAGGACTTCTCTTATGGACATTTTGCTGCAGCAGATCATCAACGGTCTGGTTCTCGGCAGCATGTACGCCTTGATAGCCTTGGGCTACACCATGGTGTACGGCATTATTCAACTGATCAATTTCGCCCACGGCGAAGTGCTCATGATCGGTGCACTCACCAGCTGGAGCTGTATCGGCATGATGCAAGGGGCCATGCCCGATGCACCAAGCTGGCTCATCCTGCTTTTGGCCACCATCATTGCCTGTGTGGTAGCCGCCGCACTCAATTTCGTGATTGAAAAAGTGGCCTACCGGCCGCTGCGCAGCAGCCCACGGCTGGCCCCGCTGATCACCGCCATCGGGATGTCGATCCTGCTGCAGACGCTGGCGATGATCATCTGGAAGCCCAACTACAAGCCGTATCCCACGATGCTGCCCAGCACGCCGTTCCAGATCGGTGGCGCGTTCATCACCCCCACGCAGATCCTGATCCTGGGCGTGACGGCTATTGCGCTGGCCTTGCTGGTCTATCTGGTCAACCACACCAACCTGGGGCGCGCCATGCGCGCCACGGCCGAGAACCCCCGCGTGGCCTCGCTGATGGGCGTCAAGCCCGACATGGTGATTTCTGCCACCTTCATCATCGGCGCCATTCTGGCGGCCATCGCCGGCATCATGTATGCCTCCAACTACGGCACGGCGCAGCACACCATGGGCTTCCTGCCGGGCCTCAAGGCCTTCACGGCGGCCGTGTTTGGCGGCATCGGCAACCTGGCGGGCGCCGTGATCGGCGGCATCTTGCTGGGCCTGATCGAGGCCATCGGCTCGGGTTACATCGGCACGCTGACCGGCGGCCTGCTGGGCAGCCACTACACCGACATCTTTGCATTCATCGTGCTCATCATCATCCTGACGCTGCGCCCCTCGGGCCTGCTGGGTGAGC
>DAIQRN010000017.1:0-14558 GCA_036786185.1 Acidovorax sp.
GAGCACGTACAACAACTTCTATGAGTTCGGCACCGACAAGGCCGACCCCGCCCGCAACGCCCACACGCTCAAGACCACCCCCTGGACGGTGGAGGTGGAGGGCCTGGTCAAGAAGCCGGGCAAGTACGGCATCGAGGACCTGATCAAGCTCAGCGCCCAGGAAGAGCGCATCTACCGCCTGCGTTGCGTGGAGGGCTGGTCCATGGTGATCCCCTGGGTGGGCTATTCGCTGGCCGAGCTCATCAAGCGCGTGGAGCCGCAGGGCAGCGCCAAGTATGTGGAGTTCGTGACGCTGGCCGACAAGGCCACCATGCCCTACGTGGGCTCGCGCGTGCTCGACTGGCCTTACACCGAGGGTCTGCGCATGGACGAGGCCATGCACCCGCTGACCTTGCTGGCCTTTGGCATGTATGGCGAGGTGCTGCCCAACCAGAACGGCGCGCCGGTGCGCCTGGTGGTGCCCTGGAAATACGGCTTCAAGAGCGCCAAGAGCCTGGTCAAGATCCGCTTTGTCGAGAAAGAACCGGGCACGGCCTGGAACAAGGCGGCCAAGCAGGAATACGGTTTTTATTCCAACGTGAACCCCGAGGTGGACCACCCGCGCTGGAGCCAGGCCACCGAGCGGCGCATTGGTGAAGACGGCCTGTTCGCCAAGAAGCGCAAGACGCTGATGTTCAACGGCTACGAAGCCCAGGTGGGGCAGTTGTACGCAGGCATGGACCTCAAGAAGTTCTATTGAAGCCGCCGTGCCGCGCACAGCATCCATGCGAAAACGCCTGCTTCACCCCGCCGCCAAGCCCGTGGTTTTTGGGCTGTGCCTGTTGCCGCTGGCCTGGTTGGTCTGGGCCACGGCTACCGACCAGTTGGGTGCCAACCCGGCCGAGGCATTGATTCGCGCCACCGGCGACTGGACCTTGCGCGCCCTGTGCCTGGTGCTGACCGTCACGCCCTTGCGCGTGCTTACCACCACGCCGCAACTGGCGCGCTTTCGCCGCATGCTGGGCCTGTTCGTGTTCTTCTACGCCCTGCTGCATCTGCTGAGCTACGTCTGGTTCGACATGGGCTTTGACTGGGCCGAGATCCTGCGCGACATCGCCAAGCGGCCTTTCATCCTGGTGGGCTCGCTGGCGCTGGCGTTGCTGGCGCTGCTGGCCGCCACCTCGTTCAACCGCGCCATCAAGGCCCTGGGCGGGCGGCGCTGGCAACTGCTGCACCGCAGTGTCTATGCCGTGGCGGGCCTGGCGGTGCTGCACTTTTTCTGGATGCGGGCTGGCAAGAACGATTTTGCCGAGGTGGCGGTTTATGCCGCCATTCTGGGCGCTCTGCTGGGCTGGCGCGTGTGGCAGCGGCTGCGCACCGCTGCAGGCACGCGCCTGCAGCGCCCGTACGTGAAGGGTTGAATGCTATTGTAATAATAGCTGTTAACGCTTTGCCAGTAAGCGCTAGAGGCCAGTTTGACCAATACTTGTGATCCTCAGGTGCCGACAGCCCGCAGTGCTGGGCGCATCTGGCGGGTGACGGGGTCGATGTGGGCCGTGGGGACTTGGTAGGCCCGGTCGTCAAACAGGTCGATGCCACACATCAGGTTTTCGATCCAGGCAAAGAAGTCCTGGATGGCCTGCTTGCCCATGATCGGTGCGCCGTGCTGCGGCACCAGCATGGCGATGTCCAGCTGTCGCGCCATCTGCACCCACAGGCGCAGGATCTTGTTGGACACCATGTAGCGGCGGTGAAAGCCCTCCATGCGCGGGATATGGGCCTTGAGGTCGGTGACGGGCACGCGCGCTTCGGCCCCCGACATCATGGACACGCCCAGGTCGCCGGTGAACAGGATGCGGCTGACCGGGTCGTAGAAGTGGAAGTTGCCCTCGGAGTGCATGAAGTGCGCGGGCAGCAGAATCAGCTCGTGGCGGCCCAGGGGCAGGTGTCCGCCGCTGTCGGGCACACCGATGATTCGGTTCTCGGTCTTGCCCACCTTGGTGAAGTGGGGCACAAAGCGCTCCCACACGCGCGAGATCACGAGGTCGGCCTTGGTGCTGGTCAACCAACGGTCCAGCGAGGCGATGATGTCCGGGTCGGCGTGGGATGCGATCAGATAGGAGAGCTTGTGGGGCGGGAAATGCTTGGTCATCCCCATGAACAGCTCATTGAACGCCAGGTTGCCACCCGGGTCGATGATCGCGCCGGTATCGCCATCCACGATGAGAAACTGATTGGCCTGAACGGCGAGGCCGTCTTCTTCCACCAGATCGGTGAACATCAGACAAGCATGGTTCTTGTCGCGGTAGAGTTCCAGGGCCATGTCTTTCCTGCAGTGCAATAAAGCACCGACTCTACGAGTACCCCTGCAAAATGTCCTTGATGAAGATCAAGGATGCCTGGGTCTTAGCGCGTTGCCGAGGCGGCCGCCGCAGGTGCGGGCGCTGTGCTGGAGCCGCCGGGTGTGAGCGTTTCGGGCAAGGTGGCGCGCTGCGTGGCCGCCGGGCCCGTGGGCAGGTACAAAGGCCCGCGCTGGCCACACCCGCCAAGGGCTGCCGCACTGGCAGCAAGGACAAGCGTCCTGACTAGAATTTGGGAAAATTTCAACATGTGCAAATTCTAATGACCGACCTTGAATTCCTGGACCATGCGGAACACCTGCTCCTGGCCGTTGAGCGCAGCTGCGACCGCATCAATGATGCTACCGACGCCGATGTGGACGCTCAGCGGTCGGGCGGAATGGTGACCCTGACGTTTCCCAACCGCAGCCAGATCGTGATCAACCTGCAAAAACCATTGCACGAGGTGTGGATGGCTGCGCGCTCGGGCGGCTACCACTACCGCTTTGACGGCACGGCCTGGCAAGACACCAAGGGCGCCGGAGAGTTCTTTGCCTGCCTGAGTCGTGACGCCACGCAGCAGGCGGGGCTGGCGCTGCAGTTTTCTGCCTGAGCGGGCCGGCCGGGTGAGGGCGCGGCCTGCCGGTCAATTGCGGAACAGGTCGAGGATCCGGTTGCGCTCTTCTGCGGGAGGGGGCGCGTTGGGTGCCGCCGCTCCAGCGGGCGCTGCCGAGCGGTCCTCCAGCCCAACGCTGGCCACGCCCGCATTGCGCGCGTACTCGTCGTAGAACCATTCTCCGCCCACGTTCACCACGCCGGGAGGAACGGTCGGCTCCATCACCGGCACGCCCTTGAGCGCGCGTTCCATGAAGCTGATCCACACGGGCAGGCTCAGGCCACCACCGGTTTCGCGGCTGCCCAGGTTGCGGGGCGTGTCGTAGCCGATCCAGGTGACGGCAGCCACTGTGGGCTGGTAGCCGGCAAACCACGCGTCCACGGAATCGTTGGTGGTGCCGGTCTTGCCGTACAGGTCGGGCCGTTTGAGCGTGGCATAGGCGCGGGCGGCCGTGCCGCGCATCGTCACTTCTTGCAAGAGGCTGTTCATGATGAAGGCATTGCGGGCATCAATGGCGCGGGGTTGCTCCGTGGTCACGGGGGGCGTGGTTTCAGAGATCACGCGGCCCTTGTGGTCGGTGACCTTGGCAATCAGCCAGGGATTCACGCGGTAGCCTCCATTGGCGAAAACGGAGTAGGCCGTGGCCATCTGCAGCGGCGTGACGGAGCCCGCACCCAGCGCCATGGTGAGGTAGGGAGGGTGCTTTTCGGCGTCAAAGCCAAAACGCGTCACCCATTCCTGCCCCGTCTTGGGCCCGACCGCCTGCAGGATGCGGATCGAAATCATGTTCTTGGATTTCGCCAGGCCGGTGCGCATGCTCATGGGTCCGTCGTACTTGCCGTCGTAGTTCTTGGGCTCCCAGGGCTGACCGCCGGTGACACCTGCGTCAAAGAACAGGGGGGCGTCATTGATGACGGTGGCGGGAGTAAAGCCTTTTTCGAGCGCTGCGGAGTAGATGAAGGGCTTGAAGCTCGACCCTGGCTGACGCCACGCCTGGGCGGCATGGTTGAATTTGTTCTTGTCGAAGTCAAAGCCGCCTACCAACGCGCGGATGGCACCCGTGCGCGGGTCCAGGGCGACGAGAGCGCCCTCCACTTCAGGAAGCTGGGTAATCTCCCAGGCGTCCTTGGGGGTCTTTACGACGCGAATGACGGCGCCTCGGCGGATCTTGGTGTTGGGTGGTGCTTTATCGCTAAGGCCGGATTGCGCGGGCTTGAGTCCATCGCCGGTGATCTCCAGCGTATCGCCGTTGGCGCGCGCCGCAACGATCTTGCGGACCGAGGCCTCCAGGACGACGGCAGACAGCACGTTGCCGTTGTCGGGGTGGTTGGCCAATGCGTCGTCAATGGCGTCTTCGACCTCTTGTGCGGCTGTCGGCAACTCCACGAACTTCTCGGGACCGCGGTACTTCTGGCGCCGCTCGTAGTCCATGATGCCGCGGCGCAGCGACGTATAGGCGGCCTCCTGCTCGGCGGCGTTGAGGGTGGTATAGACATTGAGGCCGCGTGTGTAGGCCTCGTTGCCATACTGCGTAAAGATGAGCTGGCGCGCCATCTCGGCCACGTACTCCGCGTGCACGCGGGTGTTGTCGGGGCCCGTGCGAATCTTGAGGTTTTCCTTCTTGGCCTCTGCAGCCTGCTCAGCAGTGATGAACCCGTTCTCCTGCATGCGCTCAATGATGTAGAGCTGCCTGGAGCGAGCGCGCTTGGGGTTGCTGATGGGGTTGTAGGCAGAGGGCGCCTTGGGCAGGCCGGCAAGCATGGCAGCCTCAGCCACAGAAACGGATTGCAGCGGTTTGCCAAAATAGGCTTCGGATGCCGCAGCAAATCCGTAAGCGCGATTTCCCAGATAAATCTGGTTCATATAAATCTCGAGAATCTGATCCTTGGTCAGCAAATGCTCGAGTTTGAATGTAAGTAAAATTTCGTAAATTTTCCGAGTAAATGTTTTTTCCGAAGAGAGATAAACATTACGGGCAACCTGCATTGTGATAGTGGATGCGCCCTGGCTTTTCATGCGCCCCAAATTGGCCAGGCCAGCACGGAGCACGCCCTTGTAGTCCACACCGCCGTGCTGAAAGAAGCGCGCGTCCTCGATGGCCAAAACGGCATCCGTCATGACCTTCGGGATCTCGCCAATGGGCGTGAGGTTGCGCCGCTCCTCGCCAAACTCGCCCAGAAGCGCCCCCTCCGACGAATAGACCCGCAGCGGTAGCTTGGGTCGGTAGTCTGCAAGGTCCGAGATGTCCGGCAGATTGGGGTAAGCCACCGAAAGTGCCACGGCAATGGTCAGCACCAGGCCGACAACTCCGGCCGCTGCAAGGCCGGCAGTCCATGCAACAGCCAGCAAGAACCAGCGAAGCCAGGTGGGGCGAGTGCGGGAGGGGCGGGAGTCCGACTTGTCGGAAGGCTTCGAGGGAGATGGCGACATATCGCTCCGGGCAGATAAGACTGCTCATTATAAAAACCGCGACCCTGGCCGACTGAGAATCGGGCGCGCAGATCTGCTGCCAGGCCGCCGAACGGCACAAAACCACAGTCGAGCGGTGTTGCAGAACATCAAAAGATCGTCTGCTTTTGACAACGCTCTGACAAGGTTACAGGGGGAAAAATCTTTGCTGGAGAACTACCTTACTGATAGCATTCATGTGAAGTGTTAAGTTTTGTTGCCTCATTTTGGCAAGTTATAGGGGACCAATCTTGATCTCAACGGGGTCTTTGTTCAGTCGCCAGTCTGCGCCGCTGCTGGGAATCGACATCAGCTCCTCTAGTGTCAAACTGGTGGAGCTCGGGCGTGATAAGGCCGGAGCGCTGGTTCTGGAGCGTTGCGCAATCGAGCCGCTGGAGCGCGGCTGGATCACGGATGGCAACATCGAAAAGTTTGACGAAGTCGCGGACGCGCTGCGCCGCCTTGTCAAGAAAAGTGGCACGCGAACGAAAAATGTGGCGTTGGCTCTGCCTCCGTCGGCTGTGATCACCAAGAAAATCACGCTGCCGGGGGGCATGACGGAGCAAGAGCTCGAAGTTCAGGTCGAGTCCGAAGCAAATCAATACATCCCTTTCTCGCTGGACGAGGTGAGTCTGGACTTTTGCGTCATCGGCCCCAGCAAGAACGCTCCCGGGGATGTGGACGTCCTTATTGCAGCCTCGCGGCGTGAGAAGGTCCAGGATAGACAGGGTTTGGCGGAGGCTGCCGGGCTGAAACCCGTTGTGGTGGATATTGAATCCCATGCCTCCAGACTGGCGGCGGGGCGTCTCATCGAGGCGTTGCCCAACAAGGGCGTGGACGCTATGGTGGCCTTGTTTGAGGTGGGTGCTCTCACAACCAGCATGCAGGTGATTCGCAACGAAGAAGTCCTTTATGACCGCGACCAAGCATTTGGCGGCGCTCAATTGACCCAGCTGATAGTTCGCCAATATGGCTTCTCGGTGGAAGAGGCTGAGAGCAAGAAGCGAAACGGGGACCTTCCAGAAGATTACCAGGCTGCGGTGCTGCGCCCTTTTGTGGACAGCATGGCCCAGGAAATCGGTCGCGCGTTGCAGTTCTTCTTCACCAGCACTCCGCACAATCGCGTGGACCACATCATGCTCGCCGGCGGCTCGGCGCCATTGCCAGGGCTGACCGAGGCAGTCACGCAGCAAACGGGTTTTGCCTGCAGCGCAGTCAATCCATTTGACGGTATGGAAATTGGAAGTTCCGTCCGTTTGAAAAAAATGGTGCGTGAGGCGCCGTCTTACCTGACCTCCTGCGGTCTGGCCATGCGGAGGTTCCTGCAGTGATTCTTATCAATCTACTTCCTCACCGGGAGGCGGCACGCAAGCGCCGGAAAGAAGCGTTCCAGGCCACGATGTTTGCATCGTTCCTGATCGGGTTGGCCATCGCAGGCGCCATCTATTGGTGGTTCCAGATGATGATTACAGCTCAGCAAGAGAAAAACGTTTACCTGCAAAGTGAAATCAAAGTACTGGAAGAGCAAATCAAGGAAATAGCAACCATCGAGGACGAAATTGCAGCCTTGAAGGCTCGCCAAAAGGCGGTGGAGGATTTGCAGTCGGATCGCAATCTGCCAGTGCACTTGCTCACAGAGCTTGTGCGTCAGGTCCCTGAGGGTGCGTATGTGACCAGCATCAAGCAGACCGATCAAGTCATTGCAATGCAGGGCATGGCTCAATCCAATGAGCGCGTTTCGGAAATGTTGAGAAACCTGACAGACAACACCCCCTGGTTGTCCAAGCCGGAACTGGTCGAGATCGTTGCCAGCAATGTGGCCCTCTCTGCCCGAGAGCAGCGGAGGGTTTCCTCGTTCAATCTGCGCTTTCGGTTGATGCGTACTGGTGAGGTGCAAGCTGCGGCCCAGTCGGCGAGCGCTGCAAGTGCCGCGCAGGGGAAGTAACGTATGGCAAAAAAACCAGTACAGAAAGTTGATTTCGCTGCGTTGCAGGAGTCCTTTGCTCGGCAGTTTCGAAATCTCGATTCCAAAGATCCATCATTGTGGCCGGTCGCGCCCAAGGCTCTTTTATGTGTCTTCATTGCAGTGGGCGTAGCTGCTGCGCTGTGGTTCGTAAAGATCAAAGAGTACGAAGAGGAATTGGCGGCAGAAGTTGCCCAGGAACAGACGCTGCGGGCTGACTATCAAGCCAAGCTGATCAAGGCAGTGAGTCTTGAGGCCTTGAGGCGGCAGCGCGAACAGATCCAGCAGTATGTGATTCAGCTTGAGAAGCAATTGCCAAGCAAGGCTGAGATGGCAGCCTTGCTGTCTGATATCAATCAGGCGGGCTTGGGAAGAAGTCTTCAGTTTGAATTGTTCAGGCCTGGGCAGGTGGTGGTTAAGGAATATTACGCAGAACTCCCTATTGAGGTTCGTGTAACTGGAAAATATCATGACATGGGGGCTTTTGCGTCAGATATTGCGCATCTCTCTCGAATTGTGACATTGAATAATATAGCCATTAATCCTGTATCCAAAGATGCGGCCGGAACATTGACGATGACGGCAACGGCTCGTACTTTCCGATATCTTGATCCAGAAGAAATTTTGGCTCAGAAGAAAGCAGGAGCGGTGAAAAAATGAGAACAATAAAATGGCTTTTTTGTATCTCACTCGTGAGCTTGATGGGGTGTGGCTCGTCAGGCGACGATGAGCTGCGGCAATGGATGACGGAGTTGCGTTCCACGACAAAGCCTCGTGTCACTCCATTGACAGAGCCAAAGCAATTTCTGCCTCAATCATATGCAATGGAATCAGGGGTTGAGCCATTCGATTCGACCAAGCTGACCCAGGCATTGCGAAAAGATTCAACTCAGTTGGCATCCAATGCGGCTTTGATTGCCCCCGAGATGGCCAGAAGAAAGGAGTCGCTGGAGGCGTATCCTTTGGATGCCATGACGATGGTGGGGAGTCTTGATAAAAAGGATGTGCCCACCGCGCTTTTGAAGGTTAATAACTTGATTTATCCAGTGCGCGTTGGAAACCACATTGGTCAAAATTACGGAAAAATAGTCCGAATATCAGAGAATATGATCCAGTTGCGAGAAATTGTACAGGATGCCACGGGTGATTGGGTTGAGCGCATGACTTCACTGGATCTGCAGGAGGGTAAGAAATGAAAGATTCTAAAAAATATATCTTTGAGACTTGCCGGTTCATGGTGGGACTCTCTGTGGCATTGTCGGTACCCCTGGGAGCCTGGGCGCAAACAGCGATTCAGTCAGTGATGGGCAGTGTGCAGAATGGCATGGAGGTGGTTCGTATTGAATTTACAGAGCCACTCCAGGGGCTTCCCACAGGGTTTGCGGTACAGTCGCCACCCCGTATTGCTTTGGATCTCCCCGGTACTACCAACGGGAGTGGTCGGAATACGTTTGATATCAATCAGGGCAATGTTAAATCTGCTAATGTCGTCCAGGCGGGAGAGCGT
Source organism: Acidovorax sp. (assembly GCA_036786185.1). Classification (GTDB taxonomy): domain Bacteria; phylum Pseudomonadota; class Gammaproteobacteria; order Burkholderiales; family Burkholderiaceae_C; genus Acidovorax. Next base: position 8,853 of record DAIQRN010000017.1, read on the forward strand.
ACTAGGCTGGTGCTTAATTTGAAGCAGGCCACATCCTATCAGGCGGAGTTGCAGGGGAAGGCGCTTCTCATCTCGCTGGGGGCCACATCTTCAATCGGTGCAAACGCACAGCCGACGCAAGCGCAGACTTTTTCCGACTCTGCCAGTATGGACATTCAAGCGCTTCGGGATATTGATTTTCGTAGAGGTGCCGATGGCTCTGGGCGGGTGGTGGTCGCACTTTCTTCTAGCCAGGTGGGAGTTGATATCCGCCAGCAAGGTAAGGGCTTGACGGTTGACTTCCTTAAATCGTCGCTTCCCGAGGGCTTGCGTCGACGACTGGACGTCACGGACTTCGGAACCCCAGTTCAGCTCATTAATACCATTGAGCAGGGTGATCGGGTTCGGATGACCATTGAACCGGTGGGCGATTGGGAGCACAGTGCGTATCAAAGCGATAGCCAATTTGTGGTGGAAGTGCGGCAGAAGAAGGTAGATCTGAGTAAATTGACCCAAGGCCCGGGCTACAGTGGAGAGAAGCTGTCTCTCAACTTTCAGAATATCGAAGTTCGTTCACTTTTACAGGTCATTGCTGATTTCACTAATTTCAACATCGTGACTTCCGATACGGTCACAGGTTCTTTGACCCTGCGCTTAAAGGATGTTCCTTGGGACCAAGCTTTGCAGATCATCATGGACGCGAAGGGCTTGGGAATGCGAAAGTCGGGCACGGTCCTTTGGATTGCACCGAAGGACGAGATTGACGACCGCACCAAAAAGGACTATGAGGCGGCCCAAGCTATTCAGAAATTGGAGCCCCTGCGTACTCAGGCATACCAGATGAATTACGCTAAGGCAGTGGATATGGTTACTCAGCTAACCACTTCATCCAGCGGTGGCGGTAGTGGGGTCAATAATAGATTTTTATCCGAACGTGGCAGCGCTATAGCAGAGCCACGCACTAACCAATTGTTTGTTACAGATACGCCTAGCAAGCTGGAGGAGGTGCGCCAATTGCTGGCGACGCTGGATGTGGCGGTAAGGCAGGTGATGATTGAGGCGCGCATTGTGGAGGCGTCAGACACCTTCGGGAGATCTCTTGGGGTACGCCTGGGCGGTACAGATTTGCGGGCCAACAGAGGGGGAACTGGGGGATATAATCTTGGGGGTGGAAACAGTGTGGCCTTCGGGACAAGCTATGGCAATGCTGTTGCATCTTCTGGGGCTGGTGGTGTAACTAATACTTTAGGTAACTTTGTCAATTTGCCAGCCCAAGCCCAAGGTGGCTATGACCCCTCCAGTTTTGCAATTTCTATCTTTAATTCTGCAGCAAACAGATTCTTGAACCTTGAGATCTCAGCGATGGAGGCGGATGGTAAGGGCAAGATTGTGTCCAGTCCCAGGGTGGTGACAGCCGATCAGACAAAAGCGTCAATCGAGCAGGGTACTGAGTTTCCATATCCTGTCACGGCGCCTAATGGCGGAACGGTGATCGCATTTAAGAAGGCTGTTCTTAAGCTTGAAGTCCTTCCGCAGATCACTCCGGAAGGAAACATCATCCTGGACCTCGATGTGAACAAAGACAGTCCTGGAGAGGTCTTGCAGAATGTGCGGGCCATCAATACCAAGCACATCAAGACCCAGGTTTTGGTGGAAAATGGTGGAACTGTGGTGATTGGCGGGATCTTTGAGCTCTTTGAAGATGAAACGGAAGCCAAGGTTCCTTTCCTGGGGGATCTTCCTGCAGTCGGTAATCTCTTCAAAACAAGAACCAAGCAGGCAAACAAGCAGGAAATGCTGATTTTCATAACGCCTAAGGTTATTACTGAGCGGGCGGCTACGCGCTGATTTTAAATTTTTAGGAATGGTAATGTTTGCAAAATTTAAATACTTAACACTGGTAACGTTTGCAGCCCTCTCCGCTTGTGGCGGTGGTGGCGGGAGCTCAGGCGAAACGAATGAAAACTATAGTATTACAGTTCGAGCTGATAAAAATCAGTTGCCCATAAATATCGCCGGTGTCCAGCCCGGAATCAGTGTATATAGGCCATATACAACAACTCTGTACGTGGACGCGCGTAAGGGGGGGGCGCCTATTCCAGGAGGGGAGGAAATTTTTGGTTGTAATGTGGCTGGTGGACTGGGGTCTGGAAGTTTGTACTATTTGGATGGGGACCCAGAGCACGAGACGGAAGTGGATGATGGGAGTGGTGGAAAAGTAAAAATCCCCAATGCTTATCGGAATATTGTGCTGGATTCAAATTCTGGTGGCAATTCTTTCCATTTTCATGCAGGGGATGCGGCTGGAGTCGCAAGGATTACCTGTACAGTTCAAGATCCGCTTGACAAGCAGATGAAGTCGGCAAGTGTGGATATTTCTGTTGGAGGTGCAACAGGTAAGCCTGCCAGTGTTCGTTTAGCGGCCCAAGTTGACGATATTTTGGGGACTAAGTCCAATCCAAATGGTATTCTGAGTCAGATGGCCATTCAGGCATTCGTAATGGATGATGCGAACCAGCCAACAGGCAGTACTTCGGGCTCGAATGTGCAAGTTCGTATCCTCTCGGGAACTGACGCAGCCCAAGGTGCCCGTTTGGTTGCGGGTAGCCAAAGTGGCAGTGTGCTGCAGCTGCCTTCCATTGGAGGGGTTGCACTCTTTTCCCTCTTGAGCGGTACGGAGACTGGTACGATCTTTTTGGAAATGACGGCGGATCGCTCGGACAACAATGTGAGCAATGGCATTTCCGATCCGATGAGTGCTATTCTTCCAGTTCAGGTGATGGCGGCGCGAACAATCGCTCCGTCAATCGATAGTGTGAACCTCGGTGACGTTACCAAGGGTGTCCCATTCACTGCTTACTTGGAGGCCAAGAATGGCTTGCCTCCTTTCACATGGACGGCGACAGGGCTGCCTCCTGGACTGACTGTGGACGCAAGCACAGGTATTCTGAGTGGTACAGTAACTGAAAGTGCTCCGGAGCGCGAATATCGCGCCACGGTGACTGCGACAGATAAGAATAAAATATCTGCAACGGCTACTATAACCCTCAAGGTTGTGGGAGGCCTGTCAGAAGATTTTGCTATCGGGGACTGCAATGGGAATGCAATCTGCTCGCTGGGGTCTACAGCGGTGGGAGTCAACTTCTCGTATTCTTTCGTGACGTCAACGAGCGGAGTTACGTGGGAGTTTGGTGGGCTACCTGGATGGTTGAGCAGTGCAACAACTGGCACGGCAGGTGTCCTTAACGGTGTACCAAGTGGCGGTGATTGTGGCAATCATGAATTCGCAGTCACGGCGAAGAAGGGGGGCACTTCTGTAACGCGGAGGTTCCAAATCACTGTCATTGCCGGTGTGGGTCCCGCTAACGCCTGTTCCTAGAAGTTGAGCCATTGCCCGGTACTTAGATGTACCGCGGCCTAACTTCATGCACTGATCTTTCTATCCCCGGTTCGTCCGGGGATTTTTTATGCTTGTACGATTGACTTATCGGATAGTAAGAAACGACTGCCTTTGAAGCTTATGGATCACCATGAAGGGGATCGTCATCACATTCTGAAAGCGTAGAGATATCCAATGTCCGAGTTTTACGAACAGGTTACTATTGACCTTGGCGAACGTCGTTATCGCATAGTTATTGGCGACGGACTGTTGATGAGCGCCAATGCTTTTGAAAGTTTGCCTACCGCTAGAACCGCCGTCATTGTAAGTAATCCCCAAGTTGCCTCTATGTATGGCGTCGCCTTACGTGTGGCTTTGGTAAGCCGGTTCACGCAGATTCATGAAGTGCAACTTCCCGATGGCGAAGCGCACAAAAACTGGCAAACGCTCAACCTGATTTTCGATGCCTTACTACAAAATAACTGCGACCGCAAAACCGTCCTCTTCGCCCTCGGCGGCGGTGTCATCGGCGACATGACCGGTTTCGCCGCCGCCTGCTACATGCGCGGCGTGCCCTTCGTGCAGGTGCCTACCACCCTGCTCGCCCAGGTGGATTCGTCCGTCGGCGGCAAGACCGCCATCAACCACCCCATGGGCAAGAACATGATCGGCGCGTTCTACCAGCCGCAGCTGGTGGTGTGCGACCTGGACGTGCTCGACACGCTGCCCCCGCGCGAGCTGAGTGCGGGGCTGGCCGAGGTGATCAAGTACGGGCCCATCGCGGACATGGCGTTCTTCGATTGGCTGGAGCAGAACATCGACGCGTTGATGGCTCGTGATCGCGTGGCGCTCGCCCATGCGGTCAAGCGCAGCTGCGAGATCAAGGCCTGGGTGGTGGGGCAGGACGAGCGTGAGTCCGGCCTGCGTGCCATTCTCAATTTTGGTCATACGTTCGGGCATGCGATCGAGGCGGGGATGGGTTATGGCGCCTGGCTGCATGGCGAGGGCGTGGGGGCGGGCATGGTGATGGCGGCCCACCTGTCCCAGCGGTTGGGCTTGGTGGATGCCGTCTTTGTGCAGCGGCTGACGCGATTGATCGAACGCGCGGGCCTGCCGGTGCGTGGCGCGGTGATTGACGCGCAGGACAACGCGGGTCGCTACCTGCAGCTCATGCGCATCGACAAGAAGTCCGAGGGCGGGGAGATCCGCTTTGTGGTCATCGACGGCCCCGGCACTGCGGTGGTGCGGCCGGCGCCCGATGCGCTTGTGCGATCGGTGATTGATGATTGTTGTGCTCCTTAATTGATAGCTGTTGGCGCTTTATGGATAAGCGTTAGAGCCTGATTTGATTCAAATTTCTTCCCTGGCTCCCTACGCCTGCGACCCTGCGCTGTCGCGCGGGCGCCGGCATGCCGAGCCGCCCGCGCCCACGCGCACGGAGTACCAGCGCGACCGGGACCGCATCGTGCACTCCACGGCGTTCCGGCGGCTGGTATACAAAACCCAGGTATTCCTGAACCACGAGGGCGATTTGTTTCGCACGCGGCTCACGCACTCGCTGGAGGTGGCGCAGCTCGGCCGCTCGATTGCGCGCTCGCTGCGCATCAACGAAGACTTGGTGGAGGCGATCTCGCTCGCGCACGACCTGGGCCACACGCCTTTCGGCCACGCGGGTCAGGATGCGCTGCATGGCTGTATGGCCGCGCATGGCGGTTTCGAGCACAACCTGCAGAGCCTGCGCGTGGTGGACCGGCTGGAAGAGCGTTACCCCGCATTCGATGGCCTGAACCTGAGCTTTGAAGCGCGCGAAGGCATTCTCAAGCACTGCTCCGCCGTCCACGCACGCGCGCTGGAAGCGCGGGAACCCGGTGGTGTAGGCGCGCGTTTTTTGCTGCGCCAGCAGCCGAGTCTGGAGGCTCAGCTGTGCAATCTGGCTGACGAAATCGCCTACAACGCGCACGATATTGATGACGGCGTGCGTTCGGGCCTGATCACGCTGAAGCAGTTGCGCGACGTTCCATTGTTCGACCGATATCGCAGTGCGGCGCAGGCCGAATACCCCGACCTGTGCGCGCCCACGTCGCAGCGCCGCCTGCTGAACGAATCTATTCGCCGCATGCTCAGCGACCAGGTGTATGACGTGATCGATGCCACGCAGCAGGCACTGAACGATGCCCGCCCGGCAGATGTGGGCGCCGTGCGCACTGCACCCGCACTCGTGGGCTTCAGTGCGGACATGCGGACGCAGTCGCAGGAGCTCAAGCGTTTTTTGTTCCGCAATCTGTACCGCCATCCGCAGGTGATGGAGATGACGGGCCGCGCACAGCAGGTGGTGCGTGAGCTATTTG
>DAIQRN010000018.1:0-14536 GCA_036786185.1 Acidovorax sp.
GCCTGGGCGCGCTTTTGCTCGTCGATGTCGTCCAGGATCCAGATGGAGCCCTCGGTCGGGTCGTGCGGATCGATGAGCCGCCCCGTGAGGCTGCCCCAAAACAGACGACCATCGCGTCGACGCAGCGGGCGCTCGGTGCGAAAAGACTGCCCCTGGCTCAGAGCTGGATAGGCCAGGCGCGCCAACTCGCGGGACGCGTCGTGGCTGGGGTAGAACGCCTCGGTTTGCAGTCCCACCACGTGTTCTGGGCGGGCGTAGCCGAAGATTTCGGCATAGCGCTGGTTGCAGCGCACCACGTTGCGCTGGCGCAGAAAGACGATGCCTACCCCCGCGCTGTCGAGCAAGGTCTGTTGTTCACGCAGAAGGCGTTGCAGGGGGACATCTGGGGCAACCCCAGGGCGCTGCAATTCTGGGGTGCTGCAAGTCGCAGACATGAAAGCCAGTACAGGCGAAGGGCCTGACGGCCAGGATCAAAAGAGTTTCAAATTGTAGCCGCAATGACTCAATGCGCTTTGGGGGTTTGTCCCTGGTGTTCCTGGTAATTGCGCAGGTAGGCCTCAAAGGCTTCTGCAGACAGGGGGCGGCTGAAGTGGTAGCCCTGGCCTTCGTCGCAGCCCTGCGCGCGCAGAAACTCGAGCTGGCCGTTGGTCTCCACCCCTTCGGCCGTCGTTTGCATGCCCAGAGCCTGGGCCATGCGGATGATGGCGCTGACGATGGCCCGGTCGTTGGCGTCGTCTTCCAGGTCGCGCACGAAGGACTGGTCGATCTTGAGCTTGTAGATCTGAAAGCGCTTGAGCTGGCTCAGTGACGAGTAGCCGGTGCCGAAATCGTCCATCGACAGGCGCACGCCCCGGTCGTGCAACTGGTCCATCATGGCGAGAGCGGCGGCCGGGTCGTCCACGGCGGCGCCTTCGGTCAGCTCCAGCTCCAGGCGGCGCGCAGGCAGGCCCGCCTGCTGCAGGCAGCGCGCCACCATCTCGGGCAGTTGCGGATGGCGGAACTGCACGGCCGACACGTTGACCGAGATGGTGCGCAGCGGCAGCTGCAGGTCCAGCCAGCGCTTGGCGTCGCGTGTGGCGGTCTGGATCACCCATTCGCCAATGGCGACGATCATGCCGCTGCTTTCGGCCACGGGGATGAACTCGGCGGGCGACACCAGGCCCAGCTCAGGGTGGCGCCAGCGCAGCAGGGCCTCGGCACCCACCAGCTGGCGCGTGTCGAGTGTCAACTGGGTTGGTAGTGCAGCTCGAACTGGTTGCGCTCCAGGGCGCGGCGCAGCGCGTTTTCGATTTGCAGCGCACGCGCGGAGCGGGCCTCCAGGTCGGCGGTGAAAAAGCCATAGCGGTTGCGCCCATTCTGCTTGGCGCGGTACATGGCCGCGTCGGCCCGCTGGTACAGCGTGTCAAACGAATCGCCGTCTGCCGGGTACATGGCAATGCCTACCGAGAGGGTCGTGGTCAGCTCGTAGCGGCCGATCTGAAACGGCTGGGCCACGGCGGTCAGCAGCCGCGTGGCCACCGCAGCCGCTGCCGTGGCGGAGGTGTCGGGCAGCAGCAGCAGAAATTCGTCGCCGCCCAGCCGGGCCACGGTGTCCTGGGGTTGCAGCAGCGACTCGAGCCGGCGCGCCACCGCCACCAGCAGGGTGTCGCCAATGCGGTGGCCCAGCGAGTCGTTGATGTTCTTGAAGTGGTCCAGGTCCAGGAACAGCATGGCCAGCGTGCCGCCCTGGGCGCGCTCGCTGTCGATGTGGTGCTGAACGCGCTCGGCCAGCAGAGTGCGGTTGGGAAGATCGGTGAGCGGGTCGAAATGGGCCAGCCGCTGGATGCGGTCCTGGGCTTCGCGCTGCAAGGTGATGTCGCGCGACAGCATGATGCAGCGGGGAGGCTGGTTCGCCGCCGTGGCTTTGCGCGCGGCCGAGAGCTCAAACCAGGTGGCGCCCAGTCCAGGTAGGTCGATCATGATCTGCCGTCCGCTGGACCAGCCCTGCGTCTGGGCCTCGCGCAAAGTGTCCAGCACGCCCTGCGCGGCCAGGGCGGGCATTACCTCGGTCACCTGGCGTCCCAGCAGCGCATGGACGGGGGCCATGAGCAGCTCGGGCCGTTGGCTGTAGGCGCTGCAGTAGCGCCCTTCCTGGTCGAACTCGAAGAGGGGGTCGGGAACGGCGTCGATGGTGGCGCGCAATTGCTGCTGGGCGGCCTGGATTTCGGCAGTGCGTTGCTGCACCTGGTGCTCCAGCCCGCGCTCATGGGCCTTGAGTGCAAGCAGCAGCCATGCCAGGTAGCCCATCATCAGCGCAAACAGCAGGCCCAGCAGGCCACGTATCGCCAGGGTGCCAGGGTCTCCCCAGCCCGCAGCCGGGACCAGGCTCAGCGTCCACTGGCCGTTGGGCAGGGTCAGCGTGCGGCCCACGGCGTCTTCTGTGGGGGCGGAAGGGGTGGATGCGGCGATGGTCTGCTCTTCCTGCGTGTCGGGCCGCACGCGCCACAGGCGGTAGAGGTATCCGCGTTGTGTCAACTGCGGCAGCCGTGCCGCATCCAGGACTTCTTGCAGGCGAATGGTGACGTTGGTAAAGCCCCACAACCTGTGTTGGCCCTGCGCATCGTCGAGGTAGACGGGTTGGCGGCCCACCACGCCCAGACCGCCCTGCATCAGCTCCAGGGGACCCGCCAGCGTCAGCAGGCCGGAGTCGCGCGTGCGGGCAGCTTCAGAGCCCTGGCGGGGGTCGTTGAGCTGGTCGAACCCGAGCAGGGACTCATTGCCCTGCAAGGGCACGACCTGCCTGACCACTCCTTGAGGTGCCAGCGCCAGAGCTGTGATGCCGGGATAGAACGGCTGCATCTGCGCGCCGATTTCCTCGAATTCGGCCACGGAGCCCTGTCCTTGGCGCACCAGGGCCATCAGTGCATTGTTGACCGACAGGGCCAACTCAATCGTGCGCTGCACCGCCTGGACATGGTCGCCCGCGATATCGCTCACCTGGGTGCGCTGCTGCGCGCGTTCTTGCCGCTCGAGCTTGCCGATCAGCGCGGCGGCGCACAACGCCGCCAGTAAAAAAGCTACCAACGGGCCTGCGAGGGAGCTGCGGGGGCGGGTGGACAGGAGGGCGTGCACGGACATGGTTTTCGGGGGCAATTATGCAAGGCACCGGGCGGTGGTTGCGTTGCGGAAAACGCGCATATGTCATGGTGCTGACATGCCATCGACATGGTGATGTCATGGGTCAATTCCACACTGCTGCCCAGGGACGAGGTTCCCTGGCCTCAGGCGGTTTTCTTCGCCGGGCCTGCATTCAACCAGGAGATGTTGAACCATGAACGAGCTGCACGCCTTGACGCCGATACGGCCCCATGATGCGCCGTCCCGAAGCCCCTTGCAACGCCCGGGCGCTGCACTGGAGCGCGGTGCCATCCAGGTGACATGGGCGAGGCACCAGGACGAGGTGCGCGAGGCGCAGCACCTGCGGTTCACCGTGTTTGCGGCAGAGATGGGTGCTCGATTGACGACCCCCATCCCTGGCCATGACGTGGACCTGTTCGACGACTATTGCGAGCACCTGTTGGTGCGGGATGTACAGAGCCAGCAAGTCATTGGGACTTACCGTGTGCTCACGCCCGCGCAGGCCCGCCGCGTGGGCGGTACCTACAGCGATACCGAGTTTGACCTGACGCGCCTGCGCTCATTGAGGTCGCGCATGGTGGAGCTGGGCCGCAGCTGCGTGCATCCGGAACACCGCCACGGCGGCGTGATCATGGCGCTGTGGAGCGCGCTGGCAGACTTTATGGTGCGCAATGAACTCGACACGATGATCGGCTGTGCCAGCATCCCCATGCTTCACAACGGCGTGGTCAGTGGCGATGCGGCCGCCAGCATCTGGCAGCAAGTGCGCAAGACCCATCTGGCGCCCATCGAGTACCACGTGCTGCCGCGCTTGCCGCTGCCAGTGGAGCATCTGGACGGCTCGATTGCCGTGGACCCGCCAGCCTTGATCAAAGGCTATCTGCGACTGGGCGCCCGTGTGCTGGGCGCGCCGGCCTGGGATCCAGACTTCAATACCGCCGACCTGCCGATGCTGATGCGGCTGGCCGACCTACATCCCCGCTACCGCAAGCATTTTCTAGGGGCTTGACCGGTGCGTGCCGCGTTCGACGCTCTGGGCCCTTGGTTGAACGAGTCTCCGGTGGCTCAGGATGCCGAGCCTGACGCACCTGCAGCACTCGCGGGTCAGCGGCGGTTTCGTGCGGTGTTCATTTCGGACTTGCACCTTGGCACGCCGGGGTGCCAGGCTGACGCGCTGCTGGATTTTCTGAAACACCATCCCAGCGACCATCTGTACCTGGTGGGGGACATCGTGGATGGTTGGCAGTTGCGCCGCCGCTGGTTTTGGCCACAGGCCCACAACGACGTGGTGCAAAAGTTGCTGCGCCGCGCGCGCAAGGGGTGCCGCGTGGTGTTTGTTCCTGGCAACCACGACGAGTTTGCCAGGGCGTTTGTGGGGCATTCCTTTGGGGGCATTGAGGTAGTGTCCGATGCGGTGCACACCACTGCCGATGGGCGCAGCCTCTGGGTCACCCACGGCGACCACTTTGACGGCGTGATCCAGTGCGCCAAATGGCTGGCCTACGTGGGCGACAACCTTTATGAATTCACGCTCAAGCTCAATCGCCATCTGAACACCTGGCGAGCCCGCATGGGGCTGCCGTACTGGTCGCTGTCTGCCTACCTCAAGGGCAAGGTGAAAAAAGCGCTCAACTATGTCACCGACTTCGAGGTGGCAGTGGCCGCTGAGGCCCGTCGCCGTGGGCACGACGGAGTGATCTGCGGACATATCCACCGCGCGGAGATGCGCGAGATCAACGGGACCTTGTATTGCAATGATGGCGACTGGGTAGAGAGCCACACGGCGCTGGTCGAACACCTGGATGGCCGACTGGAGCTGTTGTACTGGCCCGCCACTCCTGCGACCCATGTGTCCCACCAGACTGAACAGGTGCCCGCATGAGAATCGCGTTGCTGACTGATGCATGGTTGCCTCAGGTCAATGGCGTGGTGACCACGCTGGTGGAGTTGGTCCGCGAGCTGGAAGATGCCGGGCATGATGTTCACGTGCTCCACCCCGGACAGTTTGCGACCCGTCCATGTCCCGGTTATGCGGGCATTGACCTGGCTGTGCGCCCCTACAAGCTGCTCGCCCGGAAGCTGGACACCTTGCAGCCAGATGCCATTCATTTGGCGACCGAGGGGCCTCTCGGCTGGGCGGGCCGTCGCTACTGCCTCAAGCGTGGCCTAGCTTTTACCACGGCCTTTCACACGCGCTTTCCTGAGATCCTGCAGGCCGCCCTGCGCATACCGCTGCGTTGGGGGTACGCCCTTTTCAGGCATTTTCATCGTCCCTCATCGGGAGTCATGGTGCCCACACAGGGTGTCTTGCAAATGCTGGAGCAGCGCGGCTTTCGCCACCTGAGATTGTGGACGCATGGCGTGGATACCCAGGCGTTCGGATTCCATGGCGAGGTTCGCCAGAGCCCGCTCACGGGCGTCCTGGCCCATCCGGTGGCGCTGTATGTGGGCCGTATCTCGTATGAAAAGAACATTGACGCCTTTTTGCAGTTGGACATGCCAGGCACCAAGGTCGTGTGTGGTGTGGGGCCGCTTGAAGCACGGCTGAAAGCCAAGTACCCGCAAGTGCGGTGGCTTGGCATCCTGGACCGGGATTCGCTGGCACAGGTCTATGCCTCGGCCGATGTCTTTGTGTTTCCAAGCCGCTCCGAAACCTTTGGGCTGGTCATGCTGGAGGCCATGGCTTGCGGCACGCCGGTGGCGGCGTTTCCCGAAGATGGGCCGCGGGAGGTGTTGGGAGCTGGGGAGGGCGGGGCGCCTCTGGGCGGCGTGTTGCATGACAGCATCTTGGCGGCCACGCAGCAGGCGTTATCCATACCGAGGTCCGAGGCACGAACCCGGGCGCTGGAGTTCACGTGGGCACATGCAGCCCGGCTGTTTCAACAGTATCTGGTGCCTGCCCGCTCCAGCTCACAGGGAGTTCCTGTGTCTGTCACAAAGTCTGTCACGCAGTTGTCATCTGGGCGTTAAATACTGCAGCGATTCCGCAATTGCTGCACCCGCGTATCCATGCCGCCCCTGCCTACCGCCGATTCCATCCCTTTGCAGCGCGAGCACCCCGACGCCGCCGGAAACTCCTTGCCCCCTGTGTCACATGACAGCCATCTTGGGGTGGAAGAGCCTGTCACAGGCGGTGCTCCCCATATGTTTCTGGACCGTGACCACAGCATTCTCGCGTTCAATGAACGCGTGTTCGACTGGGCGGTCCGTACGGATGTGCCGCTGCTGGAGCGCCTGCGCTATCTGTGCATCGTCTCGTCCAATCTCGACGAATTCTTTGAGGTGCGTGCGGCAGCGCACATCACGGCGGCGAAGAAAGGCGAGACCAAGGGCATCTATACCGCAGCGTCTTTTGAGGCGCTGTCCGCCCAGGTTCATGACTTGGTGGAGCGTCAATATGCGCTGTACAACGAAGTGCTGGTCCCTGCGTTTGCGCAGCATGGCATCCATATCGTGGCGCATGGTGACCGGTCTGCAGAGCAGAGGCGCTGGGTTCATGAATATTTTGCCCGCGAGGTCCGCCCCCTGTTGATCCCGGTGGGACTCGATCCGGCCCACCCGTTTCCGCAGGTGGCCAATAAATCGTTGAACTTCATTGTGCGTCTCAAGGGACATGATGCCTTTGGCCGCGAGAATGAAATCGCCATCGTCAAGGTGCCGCGTGCCTTGCCCCGTCTGATCCGCATGCCGAAGAAGGTGGCGCCCGACGGGATGTTGTTCGTCAGCTTGTCCAGCATCGTGCGTGCGCATCTGGAGCACCTGTTTCCTGGCCGGGAGGTGACGGAGTTCTCGCAGTTCCGGGTGACGCGCCACTCCGACCTGGCCCTGGACGAGGAGGATGTGCGGAATCTGCGCACCGCCTTGCGGCAAGGCCTTCAGCAACGCCATTACGGACAGGCGGTGCGCCTGGAAGTCTCAGCAGGCTGCTCCCGCTTTCTGTCTGACTTTCTGCTGCAGCAGTTCGATCTGCCCAGCGCGGCCCTGTACCGTGTGCATGGTCCCGTGAACCTGGTGCGCCTGAATCAGTTGGTGGATTTGGTGAACGATCCTGCGTTGCTCTTTCCGCCATGGAGCTCCGCCTGGCCGCGTCAGCTCCAGCCAGGGGTATCGATCATGGGGCAGCTGCGCGAGCGCGACGTGTTGATCCATCAGCCCTTCGAGAGCTTTGATGGGTTGCTGGCCTTTTTGCGAGAGGCCGTGAACGACCCGCAGGTGCTGGTCATCAAGCAGACCATCTACCGCACCGGTTCCGACTCGGAACTCATGGACTTGCTCCGCGAGGCAGTGCGCCGGGGCAAAGAGGTGATGGCCGTGGTGGAGCTGAAGGCGCGCTTCGACGAAGAGGCCAATATCAACTGGGCCGAGGCGCTGGAGTCAATCGGGGCGCAGGTGGTCTATGGCGTGGTGGGCCTCAAGACCCACGCCAAGATGCTGCTCGTCACGCGACGCGAGGGGCGGCAGTTACGCCGTTATGGACACCTGTCCACCGGCAACTACAACGTGCGCACAGCCAGGCTATATACCGATCTGAGCTACCTCACGGCCGATGAAGAAACCACGGCCGACATGGATGGTGTGTTCAATCACCTGGCGAGCCAGAACCGGCCTCCCAAGCTGCGCAAGCTCATGCTGGCACCGTTCCATCTGCACCGCCGCATGATCGAAAAAATCGAGCGCGCGGGTCTGGCGGCAAGCCGTGGCGAAGAAGCCCGGATCGTGGCCAAGATGAACGCCCTGACAGATGAGGGGCTCATGCGCGCGTTGATCCTCGCCGGGCAGCGTGGTGCGCGCATCGATCTGATTGTGCGGGGGGCCTGCATGCTGGCGCCCCAGGTGCCGGGAGTGACTGACAACATCCGCGTGCGCTCGGTGATTGGACGGTTTCTGGAGCACACGCGTGTTTTCTACTTCTGCGCGGGGGATGAAGAAGATCTGTACCTGTCGAGCGCCGACTGGATGAACCGCAACATGATGCGTCGCGTGGAGCTGGCGTGGCCCGTCACGGACGCCAAGCTGCGTCAGCAGATCATTGACGAGTGTTTGGTGGCGTACCTGTGCGATGACCGGGATGCCTGGACATTGAATGCAGCCGGTACCTACGACCGCGCAGCACATCCTGTAGACGGCCATGGCGCACAGAACGCCTTGATGGTGCGCTACGGGCCGCGCCCAGCCCTTGGCCGCAAGGAGCCAGGGGCCGCATGATGGACTTGATTCTCTGGCGTCACGCCGAGGCGGAGGAGGCCGAAGGCGGCGGGGATGACCTGGCCCGCTCGCTCACGCCCCGGGGCGAGAAGCAGGCAGCGCGGATGGCCGCTTGGCTGGATCGGCAGTTACCGGAGGGGCTGAGGGTGGTGGCTAGTCCCGCGCGGCGAACTGAGCAGACGGCCCATGCCCTGGGACGCAAATTCAAGATGCGCGCTGAGCTGTTGCCTGGAGGAACGCCCCAGGATTTGCTGGAGCTGGTGCAGTGGCCTCGTGCCAAAGGGGCGGTGCTGGTGGTGGGCCACCAGCCCATGCTAGGCCAGACCATTGCCCACTTGCTGCAACTCCAGGCACCTGAATGCCCCGTGCGCAAGGGCTCTGTGTGGTGGTTGCGCCAGCGCCAGCGCTGGGATCACAGCCAGACCGTCCTGATAGCGGTGCAGTCTCCAGAATTTCTGTAACTTGCCCGGCGATGTCCGAGTGCGAAGGCGCTCGCCCTGGACACGCCGTGTCTCTTGGGGCAGATTTACTTGCGGCCTGCTTTGCCGCCGGCCTTGGTCGCTGGCTTGGCTGGGGTTGTTGGCGCGGGTTCGGCTGCATCGGCCTTGGGGCGCCCGGTCTTGATCGACGGCACAGCTTGCAAGGCGCTGCGCAACGCGCTGTCTGACAGACCCGCGAGCACCTTGAGCCCTGCGCGCAGCAGCTCGCTCTTCTTGACAGGGTGGGCCAGTGCTGTGGCGCGGTCTTTCAGGGTGTCGAGTACCGCGTACTCGTCTTTGGGGATGGTGAAGCTGTCACGGACCAGCTTGGGCTTTTTGCCCTTGGGCTCCGTGGCCTTGGTGGGCTTCACTGCAGCCACTGCCTTGGCTGGCTTGGTCGCGATGGCTGGCTTGGAGGCTGGCGCCTTTTCTGCCGCAGCCTTTTTGGCGGGCTTTGCAGCCTTGGATGCCTTTGGAGCCTTGGGTGCCGTTACCGGCTTGGTTGGCTTGGCAGCTTTGACTGGCTCAGCGGCGGGGGTGAGGATGGGGCTGGGGGTTGTGGTGGCAGTGGTCATGGCAGAAGATTAATAAACGGTATAAACAGTTTATACCGTTTGTTGTTTCCCCCTCAAGGCATGTCCACAGCAAGCTCCCATGGGGTTTTTTGCCAGGCTTGAACTTCTTCGCGCAGAAGGTGGGCCGACTGAGGGTATGCGATGGCCCATCCCGGGCGCGCGCTGACCTGAAATCGCTGTCCGTCTGCCTGCAATGACAGCCCTTTGCTATCAGGCTCCCGGCGTGCGTGGCACAGGGCCACGGCCAAGCGCAAGCACAGCAGTTGCAGCACAAAAATCAGATCGTCCAGTTCCACCCCCAGCTTGCGCACCTTGCCCCGCTGCCCCTGCACCAGCACTCCGAGGCGGTGTAGTTCGGGCACCGCAAAACCAGCGGCATCCGTGTTGTCCAGGATGTAGGCGCCGTGACGGTGGTAGTCACTGTGTGAAATGCGGCAGCCAATCTCGTGCAGGCGGGCGGCCCAGTCCAGCTTGCGGCTGGCGCGTTCGCTACCGGGCGGGGCAGCCTGGTCAAACAATGCGCAGGCAGTGCGCGCAACCCGGTCTGCATGCTCCATGTCCACGCCAAACCGCTGCATCAACCCTTGGACGGTCGTAGTGCGCAGGTCGGTGCCGGGTTGTTCGCGATCCAGGAGGTCATACAAAGCCCCCTGGCGCAGGGCCCCCTGTGCAACCTGCATTTCGTGGATATCCAGCAGATCAAACACGGCACGCAGCACGCTGATGCCACCCCCGATGACTGCTCGGCGCTCCTCCTTGAGCCCGTCCAGGCGGAGACGGTCGGCACTTTGGGCGCGGAGCAAACGCTCTCGCAGCCAGCTCAGTCCATCGCGGGTGATCAGGCCCGGCGATCCTCCAGCGGCGGACAGAATGTCACCCACGGCGCCCGCTGTGCCCGACGACCCATAGGCAATGTCCCATGTATCGGGGTGAAAGGTCGCGAGCGCCTCGTCCAGCACTGCCTTGGCCGCAATTTCTGCCCCCAGAAAGGCCTGAGGGGAGAACTCTCCGTTGGAAAAATAGCGTTGCGACCAGGCCACGCTGCCCACCCGGAAAGAGGCCACCGCGTGGGGCGTGAACTGCTCGCCAAGGATGAGTTCGGTGGATCGTCCTCCGATGTCCACGACCAAGCGGCGCTCGTCGGACTGGGGCAGCAGTCGCGCCACGCCCTGGTAGATCAATCGGGCCTCTTCGGGGCCGGACACCACATCGATCGGATATCCCAGCACCTCACTGCCGCGTGACAGGAACTCCTCGCGGTTGCGCGCTTCGCGCAGCGTCTGTGTGGCCACAGCGCGCACCTGGGCGCGGGGAAAACCTGCCAGACGCTCCCCAAAGCGGGCCAGACAAGCCCAACCCCGCTCCATCGCGTCGCGGGTCAGGTTGCGGTCTTCGTCCAGACCGTTGCCCTGGCGCACCGTTTCCTTGAGGTATTCCACCCGCTGGATGTGTCCGAACTCATAGCGCCCGATTTCCAGGCGAAAACTGTTGGAGCCGAGGTCTACTGCGGCGAGGCGTGTGCCGTTCTGCATGGTGTTTTGGGTAGTGCTTTGACCGGCATCCTAGCGTGTGCGGCGCAGCACCAAGAGGCGGCCCGCGCACGGCCTGCGTGGGGGCAGGGCGGCCAGCGTGCGGGCAGTGTGTGAGGCGTTTATGACGCGAACATGACAAGAAAGTGGGGTGGTTTGCGACTGTGGCGGATGGGTGAAATTCATCCTGATCTGTCACTGAAATGTCATTTTTGGTCCCTAAAGTTCACCCTGTTCCTGTCAACCATCGTTCAAAGGTATTTCATGAAACGCACATTCCTCAAAACCGTTGCAGTCGCGCTGGCCTCCATGGCGGTCGGCAGTGCCTTTGCGGTGGACATCACCGGCGCTGGCGCTTCCTTTCCTTTCCCCATCTATGCCAAGTGGGCTGAGTCCTACAAGGCGCAAACCGGCACGGGTCTGAACTACCAGTCGATCGGATCTTCGGGCGGAATCCGCCAGATCCGCGCCAAGACCGTGGCCTTTGGCGCTACCGACGCGCCCCTGTCCGGCGCTGACCTGGAGAAGGCTGGCATGGTGCAGTTCCCGGCCATCATCGGTGGCACGGTGCCCGTGCTGAACATTGACGGCTTCAAGCCCGGGGAGCTGCGCATCACTGGCCCGGTGCTGGCCGAAGTGTTCATGGGCAAGATCGTCAAGTGGAACGACCCCAAGCTGGCCGCCCTGAACCCTGGCAAGAACCTGCCCGACCAGAACATCACCGTGGTTCACCGCGCTGATGGCTCGGGCACGACCTTCAACTTCACCGACTACCTGAGTGCCGTCAGCAAGGAGTGGGCGGACACCGTGGGCAAGAACGCTTCGGTGAAGTGGCCTGCTGCGTCGTCCGTGGGCGGCAAGGGCAACGAAGGCGTTGCGGCCAACGTCAATCGCGTCAAGGGTGCGGTGGGCTACGTCGAGTACGCCTACGTGAAGAAGAACAACATGAACTTCCTGCAGCTGCAAAACGCTGACGGTAAGTATGTCAGCCCGGATGACTCGTCGTTCGCCGCTGCGGCTGCTGGTGTTGACTGGTTTGCCACCCCCGGCCTGGGCGCTTCCATGGTCAACCCCAAGGGCGCCAACAGCTGGCCCATCAGCACGGCATCCTTTATCCTGATGTACAAAGAGCCGACGGACAAGGCGCAATCGGCCGAAGTGCTGAAGTTCTTCGACTGGGCCTTCAAGAGTGGCAAGGGTCAGGCGGCTGAACTGGACTACGTTCCTCTGCCCGATAGCCTGACGGCGGACATCCGCGCCAAGGTCTGGTCGCAGATTCAGAAGTAAGCACAAAGGCCCGCCAAAGCCGCCAGCCTGGGCCGCCCATAGGGGCGCCAGGGCTGGCTGTGGGCCTTGAGAAGCCAGATGGGAGTCAACATGAGCGTGGGAACCACCATGAGTTCGCAGCAATCCGCACCCGCCCAGTCATTGGGAAGACCCACCGAGGCCATGTCGGTCATTGCCAGGCGGCAGCGGCTCCAGGACATTTTTTTTCACCGCCTCACGCAGGGCTTCTCCCTGCTGGTGCTGGTTGCCTTGCTGGGCATCATCGTTTCCCTGTTCATCAATGCCTGGCCGACATTCCACAAGTTTGGTGCCCAGTTCATCTGGCGCGCGGAATGGGACATCGTCAACGAGGAGTTTGGCGCCGCCATTGCCATCGTCGGAACCATCGTCAGCGCGGGCATTGCCTTGCTGATTGCGGTGCCGCTTGCGTTCGGCGTGGCACTGTTTCTGACGGAAACCTGCCCCGTCTGGCTGCGCCGCCCGCTGGGCACGGCGGTGGAGCTGCTGGCGGCGGTGCCGTCCATCATCTACGGCATGTTCGGGCTGTTTGTGTTTGCCCCGCTGTTTGCCGACTATTTCCAGATGCCGGTGCAGAAGCTGCTGGGCGGGATGCCGCTGGTGGGTTTTCTGTTTGGCGGCAGCACCAACGGCTTCGGCATCCTGGCGGCGGGCATCGTGCTCGCCTTCATGGTGCTGCCCTTCATTGCTGCGGTGATGCGCGATGTGTTTGAAATCGTTCCCCCCATCCTGCGCGAATCCGCCTATGGCCTGGGCTGCACGACCTGGGAGGTGGTGCGCCGCGTGGTGCTGCCCTATACCCAGAAGGGGGTCGTGGGCGGGGTGATGCTGGGCCTTGGCCGTGCGCTGGGCGAGACCATGGCGGTGACCTTTGTCATTGGCAACGCCAGCCGCATGCCCACGTCGCTGTTCTCGCCGGGCACCTCGATTGCCTCCACGCTGGCCAACGAGTTTGGCGAAGCGGCGGATTTCCACCTCTCGGCGCTGTTTGCGCTGGGCTTTCTGCTGTTCGTCATCACGTTCATCGTGCTGTCCGCCGCCAAGATCATGATCCTGCGGGCAGAAAAGGCCAAGGGCCTCTGAGCGGCCTCCCATCCAACCTGTGAAGACTGAGAAGAGCCAGATGGAATTCAACCAACAACTCTACAAAAAGCGCCAGCGCTCCAACGCCGTGGGACTGACCCTGTCCCTGGCCGCCATGGTGCTGGGCCTCTTCGTCCTGCTGTGGATTCTGAGCGTGTTGTTCAGCAACGGACTGGCCGCCCTCGACTGGAACATGTTCACCCAGTCGTCGCCCGCCCCCGGCTCCGAAGGCGGTGGCCTGGCCAACGCCATCGTGGGCAGCCTGATGATGGTGACGTTCTCGGTGCTCGTGTCCACGCCCGTGGGCATCCTGGCGGGCATTTACCTGGCCGAGTACGGCGACCGCAGCAAGATGGCGGAGCTCACGCGCTTCGTGACCGACATCATGCTGTCCGCGCCATCCATCGTGCTGGGCCTGTTCGTCTATGCCATTGCGGTGGCGACGGTGGGCAACTTCTCGGGTTGGGCGGGCAGCCTGGCCTTGTCGCTCATCGCCGTGCCCGTGGTGGTGCGCACCACCGAGAACATGCTGCGGCTTGTGCCGGGCAGCCTGCGCGAGGCAGCCTTTGCCCTGGGCGCGCCGCACTGGAAGGTGGCCACCATGGTGACGCTGCGCGCGGCCCGCAGCGGCGTGGTCACCGGCCTGCTGCTGGCCGTGGCCCGCATCAGCGGAGAAACGGCGCCCCTGTTGTTCACGGCGCTCAACAACCAGTTCTTCAGCCTGGACATGAGCAAGCCCATGGCCAACCTGCCCGTGATGATTTACCAGTTTGCCTTGAGCCCCTACGACAACTGGATCCGCCTGGCCTGGGGTGGCGCACTGCTGATCACCTTGTCCGTGCTGGTGCTCAACATCGTGGCCCGCGTGTTCCTGCGCGAAAAGGCGCCCAGCTGACCGTTGCTGGACCCCGTCCTTCCAAAACGCGGCCCTCTCCCCCATCTCTGGATTCGACAATGAACGCTACTGCCACCCTCCCCAAGACCAAGAACGCCTTGGAGTTGCGCAACCTGAACTTCTTCTACGGCAAGTTCCAGGGGCTGCGCAACGTCAGCCTCAACATCGAAGAGCGCAAGGTCACGGCCTTCATCGGCCCTTCGGGTTGCGGCAAATCGACCTTGCTGCGCACGCTCAACCGCATGTACAGCCTGTACCCGGGCCAGCGCGCCGAAGGCTCCATCCATTTTTATGGCCAGGACATCCTGGACCCCAAGCAGGACATCAACCTGCTGCGTGCGCGCATTG
>DAIQRN010000334.1:0-3715 GCA_036786185.1 Acidovorax sp.
CGCCAGGTTGAACAGGCCCGCAGGGGTGATGACCAGCGACAGGGAATAGGCCCGCCACTGCACCCGCGCGATGCGGCCTTTTTGGCGCACCAGCCGGTCCGTGGCCTCTTTTTCCTGCATCAGCACATGGTTGAGAAACAGCACCAGGCGTTGCTGCACTTCGTGGACCAGCCATTGCGGGGGCTGCGGGCCAGCGGCCAGGCGCTCGAAGAGGCCGTCCAGAAAAGGAAAAGGGGACTGTGGTGTTGCCATAGTCCCCGATTATTCCCTGAACTGGGAGAGCCCCCAACCGGGTCGTGTCTTTTACTGCAGGGCTTGCACGCCCGCCACCAGCCAACCGCTGCCGCCGGACTTGGGCTTGGTCATGTTCCAGACCTCGCGGAAGGGGCTGGGGCCGGCCGAGGGCTCTTCGCGGATCATGCCGGAGAACTCCACGCTGGCCATGTAGCCATCGCCCAGGTCCTCGATGCCCAGCAGCTGGGCTTCGATCATGACCACATCCGTGTGGTTGGGCTCCGCGCCACGGTGGGCTTCGCGCTCGCTCAACTGCGAGCGGATCTCACCAAGCATGCTGTCGGTCATCATGGAACGCAGCGTGGCGATGTCCGAGCTGTCCCAGGCGGCCTGCAGCGTGATGAAGTTGCGCTTGGCGGCGGCCAGGAAGCCTTGGGTATCGAAATCTGCCGGGACGCCCCAGTTCTGCGAGCCCGACAGGCCCGAACCAATCGTCACGCCCGTGCCGCCCTGCGCGGCGCGCGAGGCATCAAACGCCATGCTGCTGCGCTCCCAGGGGCGTGCCGAAGCGTCGTTGCCCACGTTGTTGGGGCTGTACTGCGGCGGCACCTGGGCCGCGGCGGGCGTGGAAGCACCCGCGCCCTGGAATGCGAACGGCGTGCCGCCCTGGGTGGAAGCGCCACTGCGCGAGCGCATCACCATCTTGAAGATGGCGAACGCGGCCAACGCCAGCAGCGCAATCATCAGGATGTTGGCAAAGCCTGCGCCCAGCCCCAGCGAGTTGGCCAGCCAGGCCAGGCCCAAGCCGGCGGCCAGGCCGCCCAGCATGGCGCCCCAGGGCTTCTTGGCGGCGGCAGCGGCAGGTGCTGCACCCGCGGTTGCGGGTTTGGCAGCGGCCGCATTGGTCGCGTTTTGTGCGGGGGCGCCGGGGGCTGCGGACGGCCCGGCCGACTCGCGCTGCGTCACATTGCTGGACTGCTTGCCCATCGACTTGCCACCCCCCATGCGCCGGGCGTCGGCATCAGCATGTGCAAACGCCAGCATTGCCACCAACACCACAGACCACAGTTTCATCATGAATTCTCCGTCTCCGTTAATCACCGAACCACATGCTCAGCACTTGATTCCAACATGCAGCGCAACAATTCCGCCAGTCATGTTGTGATAGTCCACATGCCCAAAGCCATTTTGTTGCATGAGGCTTTTAAGCTCTTCCTGCCCTGGGTGCATGCGGATCGACTCGGCCAGATAGCGGTAGCTGGCATCGTCGCCCGCCACCAGCTTGCCCAGGCGGGGCAACACCTTGAACGAATACCAGTCGTAGGCCTTCTCCAGGGGCTTGGCCACCTTGGAAAATTCGAGCACCAGCAGCTTGCCGCCGGGCTTGAGCACGCGGCACATCTCGGCAATCGCCTTGTCCTTGTGCGTCATGTTGCGCAGGCCAAAGGCCACGCTCACCACGTCGAAATGCGCATCGGGAAAGGGCAGCGCCTCGGCGTCGCACACCGTGGTGGGCAGCACCACGCCTGCGTCGATGAGGCGGTCGCGGCCCACGCGCAGCATGGCTTCGTTGATATCGGTGTGCACCACACGGCCCGAAGCGCCCACTTTTTTGGAAAATGCCAGCGCCAGATCGCCCGTGCCGCCCGCGATGTCCAGCACCTGGCTGCCCTCGCGCAGGTTGGCGACCATGACGGTGTAGGCCTTCCAGGCGCGGTGCAGGCCCGCCGACATGAGATCGTTCATCACGTCGTACTTGGAGGCCACCGAGTCGAACACGCCGCGCACCTGGCGCGCCTTGTCCTTCTCGTCCACCGACTGGAACCCGAAATGCGTGGTACTCATAGGAATCATGCTAGGCGCGCTAGCGCCCGTGGTACAGCGACAACCCCGCACAGGTGTGGGGCTTGTGTCGCAATTAAGACAACGCCATTTAAAAGAAATACCACCCCAGCGCTTATCCAGTAAGCGCCAGTAGCTACCTTTTCAATAGCACGCTGGATGACAAGGGCTTACCCGTGCCTGCTTCAGTGGCCGCCGCAGCCGTGGCCGCTCGCGCCCGCCTTGGGCAGCATGGGGGTGTCGCGGTCCACCCCGGCGGCGGCCAGGCGCTCGGTGTACTGGGCCCACAGCGCGTCCTGCTGCTGGCCCAGTTCATAGAGATAGTCCCAGCTGAAGATGCCGCTGTCGTGCCCATCGGAGAACGTGGGTTTGACCGCATAGTTGCCCACGGGCTCCAGGCCTGCCAGCGCCACGTCGCGCTTGCCGGTCTGCAGCACCTCCTGCCCAGGGCCATGGCCCTGCACCTCGGCCGAGGGCGAATACACGCGCATCAGCTCGAACGGGATGCGGAACGTGGCGCCGTCGGAAAACGCCACTTCGAGCACACGCGATGCCTCGTGCACCGTGAGTGCCTGGGGCGTGGGCGCCCCGGCTTTCAAGCCTGCCATGATGAATCCTCCTGCAATTGGGTACGCATCGCCGCCTCCACCGCAGGCAGTTGGGCCTGCACCGCCGCCAGCGCAGCCGCTGCGGCAGGGCGCTGCGCGGCCGCCCACACGGGCGCTGGGAAATGGCTGTCCCAGTCAAAGCGCGCAATCACGTGCCAGTGCAGGTGCGGCACCATGTTGCCCAGGGCGGCAATGTTGATCTTGGTGGGCGCCAGGTGCTGGCGCAGGACCTGCTCGACGACCGTGACCGCCGCCATGCAGTGCTGGCGGTCGGCGGGCGAGAGGTCGGAAAACTCGGCCACGTGGGCGTTCCACACCACGCGGTAGAAGGCGGGAAAGCCTGTCTCGTCGGCGCGGATGACGCGCAGCCTGGCACCGCGCCAGACCAACGCACCGCCGTCGGCATCGCACAGGGCGCAGCTCATACCAGGACTCTTTCGATACCACCGGCGTTGGCGCGCTGCACGTACTCGGGCATCCAGTTCTCGCCCAGGATCTCGCGCGCCATCTCGACCACGATGTAGTCGGCTTCGAGCAGGCCGTTTTGCAGGTCGTCCTGGTAGCGCGAGATGCCCTGCAGGCAGCTGGGGCAGCTGGTCAGGATCTTGATGTTGTCCGCCTCGCCCACGGCGCCGCTGGCGCGCAGCTGGGCCTCGCCCTTGCGGATTTCCTCGGTCTTGCGAAAGCGCACCTGGGTGGAGATGTCGGGCCGCGTCACGCCCAGCGTGCCCGACTCGCCGCAGCAGCGCTCGCTCTTGAGCACCTGGTCGCCGACCAGGGCCTTGACGGTCTTCATCGGGTCGCCGAGCTTCATCGGGTTGTGGCAGGGCTCGTGGTACAGGTAACCGCCCTGCCCCGCTGGCAGCGTGATGCCCTTTTCCAGCAGGTACTCGTGGATGTCGATGATGCGGCTGCCCGGGAAGATCTTGCCAAACTCGTAGCCCTGCAGCTGGTCGTAGCAGGTGCCGCAGCTGACCACCACGGTCTTGATGTCCAGGTAGTTCAGCGTGGTGGCCACGCGGTGGAACAGC
>DAIQRN010000335.1:0-3713 GCA_036786185.1 Acidovorax sp.
GGTGGCCGGAGTTGGCTTGTTGAACGGCGTCCATGGCCAATGCGCGGATCGCATTTGCCATCTGTGGGGATTGCTGGGTGTGGGCCATGGGGGAGTTCGCTCGGGGTGGGTTCAGGGGAAACCCGGTATTTTACCGGGGTGGCTTTCGCATGGCTGAATCGCCCGGCGATTGGCATGGGGCCGGGTGGCAATGCACTACAGTGCGGCCCATGCAAGGACTGCACCTCACCGCCGACCTCCATGGCTGCCGCTGCGCTCGTACCTGGCTGCTGGACGCCGTCGCACTGGGCCGCGCCTGTACCGAGGCCGTGCGCGCGGCCGGGCTGCAGCCCGTGGGGCAGCTGTTCCACGCATTCCCGGCCACGGCGCAGGGGCCGGGCGGGGTGACGGCCACGGTGCTGCTGGCCGAATCGCACCTGTGCGTGCACACCTGGCCCGAGCAGGGCGCGGTGACACTGGATGTGTATGTATGCAATTTCGGCGCCGATCACTCGGCCAAGGCGCGCGCGCTGATGGATGCGCTGCTGGCGCTGTTCGAGCCCGCCCAGGTGCAGCAGCAGGCCCTGCAGCGCGGCGCCGTGGAGCGCGCAGCGCACGCCCAGGCCCCCGCCATGCTGCTGGCCGCGGGCCGGGGCGAGCGCATGCGACCGCTGACCGATACCTGTCCCAAGCCGCTGCTGGCCGTGCAGGGCCAGCCGCTGCTGCAGTGGCATCTGCAGGCGTTGCAGGCGGCGGGGGCGCAGCATGTGGTGATCAACACCGCGTGGCTGGGCGAACAGATCAGCGAGCGATTTTCAAGTGTTTTTGGCCTCCAGCGCTTATCTGACAAGCGCAAGCAGCTATCAATTTCATACTCGCACGAGGGTGCGGACTTTGGCGGTGCGCTGGAAACCGCCGGTGGCATTGCCCGCGCCCTGCCGCAGTTGGGCCCCGTGTTCTGGCTGGCGGCGGGCGACGTGTTTGCGCCGGACTTCCGGTTTGACGCCGCCGCCGTGCAGGCCTTTGAAGCCAGCGGCCACCTGGCCCACCTGTGGCTGGTGCCCAACCCCGCCCACCACCCGCGCGGCGACTTTGGCCTGTCGGCCGATGGCAGGGCGCTGAACCTGCCCGCCGACGACCCCGGGCCACGCTACACCTACAGCACCATCGCCCTGCTGCGCGCCGAGCTGTTTGCGCCGCCTTGGTGCGACATTCCGGCGGGCAATCCGCAGGGCATTGCGGCCCCGCTGGCCCCGCTGCTGCGCCGCGCCATGGACGCGGGCCGGGTGGGCGCCGCGCTTTACACGGGCCGCTGGACGGATGTGGGCACGCCCGAGCGGTTGGCGGAACTCAACGCGCCGCAGTCGTCACTGCGGGTGCCACGCTGACCGGCGGCCCGTTCTCGCAATTGCGAAACAGCCACTGGCTGGGCGCAAAGCGCGCCAGGGGGCCGTCAGGCGCGGGGCGGCCCACCTCGGCTTGCACATCGTAGGGAATGGGCGGCACCTGGAACACGGCCACCTGCCCCTTGCGGCAGGCCATGGCGGGCACCAGTGTGTGCAGCGCCCAGCCTTGGCTGGCGCTGTCGTAGCGGTAGACGGGGCCAATGGTCTGGTCCTGCGCCAGTTCCACGCGCATGGGCACCGTCTGCAGCGCGCTGGCCCACACACCGGCCAGCTCCACCGGCTGTGCAAAGCGCACCGCCTCCAGCCCGTGCAGGGCCAGGGGGCGGTCGGGCTCGCCCTTGTCAAACGGGTCATTGCGGTTGATCAGGCTGCCCGCCGGGATCAGCAGCTCGCCGTACTGGTAGTCCTGCGGCAGCACAAAGCGCTCGCGGCTCGCGCGCACGGCGGCGCCGTCCGCGCGGGCCTGGCGGGCGCTGTGCGGCAGGTACAGCTGCACCAGCAGCAGCGCGTCCAGCACCAGGGCCACGGCGCACAGCACCTGCAGAGAGCGGCGGGTCAGCAGCCATTTGTGGGGCACGTCGAGCCAGCGCACATACAGGGCGTACAGCAGCAGGGCCGCGGTCAATGCCAGCCCCAGCAGCGGGAGCAGGGTGGCCAGGACAAAGTTCAGGAGCGAGGAGAAGAAAACCAGCATGAAGGAGCCAAGGAAACACGGCGGGCGAATGCCCCACAATGCGCGGATGATCCCACAGCAACCCCTCTACGCCCAGCGCCGCGCCCGCCTAGCCTCGATGCTTGGCGAAGGCGGCATCGCCATCATCCCTACGGCACCGGAGCGCCCGCGCAACCGCGACAGCGAATTTCTGTACCGCCACGATAGCTACTTCTATTACCTGACCGGCTTCACCGAACCGGGCGCCTGCCTGGTGGTCACGCACGATGGCCACAGCACCCTGTTCTGCCAGCCCAAGGACCTGGAGCGCGAGATCTGGGACGGCTACCGCCTGGGCCCCGCCGCCGCGCCCGCCGAGCTGGGTGTGCAGGCTGCGCACTCCGCCGCCGAGCTCGACGCCCAACTGCCCCGCCTGCTCGAAAACAAGCGCTGCGTCTGGTACCCTTTCGCCACGCACGCCGGCCTGGCCGCGCGCGTGGAGGGCTGGCTGAACGCCGTGCGCGCCCGCGTGCGCTACGGCGCGCTGTGCCCGTCCGCGCAGAGCGATGCCTGCACGTTGCTCGACGAGATGCGCCTGATCAAGGACGCGCACGAGCAGGCCATACTGCGGCGCGCGGGCGCCATCAGCGCCCAGGCCCACATCCGAGCCATGCAGCGCTCGGCCCGCATGCTGCGCGCGGGCGAAGACGTGCGCGAATACCACCTGGACGCCGAGCTGCTGCACGCCTTCCGTGAAGCGGGCTCGCAAGCTCCCGCCTACCACTCCATCGTGGCCGCGGGCGCCAACGCCTGCGTGCTGCACTACCGCGCCGACGCCGCACCGGTGCGCGATGGCGAGCTGGTGCTCATCGACGCGGGCTGCGAGCTCGATGGCTACGCCAGCGACATCACCCGCACCTTCCCCGCCAACGGCAGGTTCAGCGGCCCGCAGCGCGCGCTGTACGACCTGGTGCTGGCCAGCCAGGACGCCGCCGTGGCGGCCACCAAGGCGGGCGCGCGCTTCAACGACCCGCACGACGCCACCGTGGCCGTTCTGGCCCAGGGCATGCTCGACCTGGGGCTGCTCAACCGCAACAAGGCGGGCACCGCGCAGGACGTGATCGACAACCGCGCCTACTTCCAGTTCTACATGCACCGCACGGGCCACTGGATGGGCATGGACGTGCACGACTGCGGCAGCTACGTGGAGCCCGGAGAAGTCGGCCAGGCCAGCGAGCGCCGCGACCCGCTCTCGGGCGAGACCATCATCAACCGCCCCAGCCGCATCCTGCGCCCCGGCATGGTGCTGACCATCGAGCCCGGCATCTACGTGCGCCCGGCCGAAGGCGTGCCCGAGCCGTTCCACAACATCGGCATCCGCATCGAGGACGACGCCATCGTCACCGACAGCGGCTGCGAGCTGATGACGCGCGGCGTGCCGGTCAAGGCGGACGAAATCGAAGCGCTGATGCGATGAGCCAGCCGTGGCGCCTGGGCGCGGCCCTCTGGCTGCTGGGCCTGCCCGGCGTGGTGGCCGTGGTGTGGGCGCTGCTGCCACCCCTGGCGGCCCATGCCGAGCTGCTGCGCTGGCCCCTGTGGGCCGTGCTGCTGCTCAGCGGCCTGCAGACCGCCGCGCTGCTGGCCCTGGCGGTGGCCGTAGGCGCATGGCTGGCCCC
>DAIQRN010000336.1:0-3706 GCA_036786185.1 Acidovorax sp.
GTGGAGCTGCACACCGACGCCGTGAAGGCGGGCGACCGCGTGCTGCTGATCGACGACCTCATCGCCACCGGCGGCACCATGATGGCGGGCAAGAAGCTTTTGGAAAAGCTGGGCGCCACGGTCACCGAGGGTGCGGTCATCGTGGACCTGCCCGAGCTGGGCGGCTCGGAGCGCCTGCGTGCAACAGGCATGCCCCTGTACACACTGATGGATTTCGCGGGCCATTGAAAGAAAAAGCCCTCCGCAAGGGAGGGCTGGCGGGGGCTGTGGCCGCGCGCGTCAGTTCAGCTCGCCGTACTGCGTGCTGCTCAGGTCGGGAGACGGCCCGTCGGCACCCGGCATCTCGGTGTCTTCAAAGCCCGTGGCAGGGGGCTGCGGCCGCAGCGGGCCGGAGCGCACCGGCACGCCCGGCCGGGCTGCCGCAGCGGGCGTGGGCGCCGTGCTGGCGGCATTGGCCAACGCGCGCTTGAACGCGGCGACCTCGTCGGCCTCGATGGGTTCAAAGCGCTGCGCGGGCCGAGCCGCGGGTGGCGGATTGGCAGGCAGCAACGGTGCGGGGGCCTTGGCCTGGTACGGAGCCTGCGGGCGCTGCTGCAAGGGAGCCGGGCCCGTGTTGCCGGACGCAGGGCGCGCCACAGGGGCTGCCGGCGTTGGTGCAGGCGCGGGGCGGCGCACTGGCGGCTGCACGGCGGGCTGGGGCGCCACGCCTCTTTGCGGGTTGCCCACGGCCACATGGTCGTTGATGCGCCAATAGACCGCCGTCACCAGAATGTCGTAGCGGGTCTTGGCGGTCTGGGCGATGAGCGCCTCGATCTCGGACAGGCGCACGGTTTCGCCACCGTATTCGCGCGCGAGGTCCATCATCACCAGGAACTGGCGGCCGCGCTGGTCCAGCGACAGCACCTTGAACTTGTAGCTGGCCGACAGCACGCCAGCGCGCACCATGGCGTCGCGCACCACGGTGTAGAGCAGCTCACGGCGCTCCATGCGCTCGTTCTTGCGGTTGGCGGCGTGCTCGGGCGGCAGGGAGTCCACCAGGGGCCTGCCTTGACGCCCAACCGCCAGCGGCACGGTGGCGTCGGCGTTCAGCAAGCCCGAGGGCTCCGCCGGGTGCCGGGGCTTGGGAGGGGCCGGCTTGCGGCTGAACCAGCTAAACAGGGACATGGCTTGCTTTCTACAGGGGGCGCCAGGGTGAATCCGAATCGAGTGTAACGCGGCGTACACCGGATTTCACCCCCTACAAGTCCGCAGGCCCGCCAAGAGCTTGCCGCCCGTCAGGTGGCCGCAACGCGGCGGCGGCGGTTGCCCAGGCGCTTGGCCAGCACAGCACCCACGGCCATCACCAGGCCCAGGGCGATGGCGGGCTGGCGGTTGGTGAGTTCGGTAAAGCGCAACGCGGGCAGGCTCCACAGCTTGCAGGCCACGCTGGCCTGCACGGTGGCACTGCGCGTGCGGTGCGAGAAGAAGGCGCCTTCGCCGACCACCGAACCCGCGCCGACCATGGCCAGGCGCAGCCGCTCCTTTTCGTCCTGGTAGTGCACGCTCAAATTGCCGCTTTCCACGAGGTACAGCGTGCGGTCGGCCGCGCCCTGCGAGAACAGCACCTGGCCCGCCGGCAGGATCACGGGCAGCAGGTAGGACGAGAGGATTTCCCACTGCGCGGTGGTCAGGGGGTTGGTCATGCCGTCATCGACGTTGGCCTGGGCGATGGCGTCGATCAGGCCCTGCAGATCGACCTTGGGAGCGAGGGGCGAGGGAGCATTCATGGTGGGGCGAAGCTACCCTTGTTACAGGAGGCGCACAAGCGCTGTTTACGTCCGTTTACAACATAGGCGACGAACGGCGGTCTGCGCGCCGTGGCCGGAGCTACTTGCCGATACAAAAGCTCGAAAAGATGACGCCCAGCAGGTCGTCCGAGCTGAATTCGCCCGTGATATCGCTCAGCGCGTTCTGCGCCAGCCGCAGCTCCTCGGCCAGCAGATCCAGCGCCGGGCCCTGGGCCGCGAGCTGGTCGGCCGCCGCCTGCAGGTGGGCGCCCACGGCTTGCAGTGCCTGCACATGGCGGGCGCGGGCGATGTAGATGCCCTCGGGGGCGGACTGCCAGCCCGCCACCTCCAGCAGCTTGCGCCGCAGCGCGTCCAGCCCCTCGCCGGTGCGCGCGGACAGGCGCAGGCCCGGCGGGGCCTGTGCGACCTGGGGGGCCCGGTCGAGCTTGTTCCAGACGTCGATGACCGGGATGGAGTGGGGTAGTTTTTGGGCCAGCGCGCTTGCTATGTCTGCGTCAGCGGCCACGGATTCAGGAGCATCCATGCGCTCCAGGTCGTGCAGGAACAGCACCGCGTCGGCCCCGGTGATCTCGTCCCAGGCGCGGGCGATGCCGATGCGTTCCACCGCGTCGTCGCTGTCGCGCAGGCCCGCCGTGTCGATGATGTGCAGGGGCACGCCCTCGATCTGGATGGTCTGCTGCACCTTGTCGCGCGTGGTGCCCGCGATGGGGGTGACGATGGCGAGTTCCGCCCCGGCCAGGGCGTTGAGCAGCGAGCTTTTGCCCGCATTGGGCTGGCCCGCGATGACGACCTTGATGCCTTCGCGCAGCAGCGCGCCCTGGCGCGCCCGCTGCATCACCAAGGCCAGCGTTTGCTGCAGATTGGATAGCTGGCCGCGCGCATCGGCCTTGCGCAGGAAGTCGATTTCTTCCTCAGGAAAATCCAGTGTGGCCTCGACCAGCATGCGCAGGTGGATGAGGGCGTCGCGCAGGCCGTGGATTTCGGCCGAGAAGGCGCCGGTGAGCGAGCGGCTGGCGCTGCGCGCGGCCGTCTCGGTGCTGGCGTCGATCAGGTCGGCAATGGCCTCGGCCTGGGCCAGGTCGATCTTGTCGTTGAGAAAGGCGCGCTCGGTGAACTCGCCGGGCTGGGCTACGCGCAGGCCGGGCAGCACGCCGCCCTGTGCGGCCTCCAGGCAGCGCGCCAGCAGCAGCTGCAGCACCACGGGGCCGCCGTGGGCCTGCAGCTCCAGCACGTCTTCGCCGGTGTAGGAATGCGGCGCCGGAAAGTGCAGTGCCAGGCCCTGGTCAATGGGCTGGCCCGCGGCGTCGTTGAAGGGCAGGTAGGTGGCCTCGCGCGGGCGCAGCGTGCGGCCCAGCAGCGCCTGCACCAGCGGGCCCAGGCCCTTGCCCGAGATGCGCACGATGCCCACGCCGCCCCGGCCGGGGGCGGTGGCAATGGCGGCAATGGGGTCGGCGTGGCGGGCGAGCATGGGCAGTTTGCTGCAATATCAGGAGCTGGTAGCGCTTGTTGTATATGGATTTCAGATCGTTTTGTACCTGCAATCCAATACCAGCAAGCGCCAGAAGCTTCTATTTCAATAGCATCCTGCCATCTACCTTACTTGAACTTCGGCAGGTTGAACTGCGGCGGCACGCCCATGCGGGTGTTGATGATCCACTGCTGCGCGATGGACAGGATGTTGTTCGTCAGCCAGTACAGCACCAGGCCGGCCGGGAAGAAGAAGAACATCACGCTGAAGATCAGCGGCATGAACCACATCATCTTGGCCTGCATCGGGTCTGGTGGTGCGGGGTTCAGCGCGGTTTGCAGCAACGAGCTGGCCGTCATCAGCAGGGGCAGGATGAAGAACGGGTCCGGCGCGGAGAGGTCGTGGATCCAGCCGATCCAGGGCGCGTTGCGCATCTCCACGCTGGACAGCA
>DAIQRN010000337.1:0-3704 GCA_036786185.1 Acidovorax sp.
GCGACAGGCCGGCCGGGCCTGCGCCAACGATGAGAACGTCGCTGTGTTGCATGGGCCGTATGGTACGGCCGGCCCGGCGCAGGGTTATTGCGCGGCGGCAACTGTCCGGCGCGCGACGCGCGGGCGCTGGCAGCGCCCGGCCAACCAGGATGCCATGGCCAACTCCGGGTGTCGGGTGAGTGGACTATGCGGCGCGGCGGGCGATCCAGGCTGCCGGCGCCTGAACTGCCCGCTGAATCAGGATGCCAACGCCCGGGCCTGGCGTGCGTACTTGAACGTGGGACTCAATGCCAGTGCTTTTCGAGCGGCTTCACCTGCTTTTTGTTTTTCGCCCTGCTCCGACAGCAGCACAGCATAGTGGTACCAGGCGTTGGGGCTCGCATTGGGAAGGGCGATCACTTGCTCCAGTATCTTGCGCCCTTCGGCGATCCGGTTGCTGCGCAGATAAACCCAACCCACGGTATCGAGCAACTGGGGGTCATTGCCCGCCCTTTGATGCAACTGCGTGGCCAGATCCTGGGCGCGTTGTGTTTGGCCGCGTTCCAGCAAAATGAGGGCAAGGTTATTGCCTGCCACCAGGTTCTGACTGTCTCGGGCCAGAACGGCCTCATAGCTCGATTGCGCTTGCTCCAATTTGCCAGCTCCCTCTTGCTGCATGGCCAGCAAAAGCAGCGCCTTTGGATTTTCGGGCTCCATATCCACCAGTTTTTGTGCTGTCTGTAGTGCGCCTGCAGCGTCGCCTGCACGTGCCTGTGCCATGCTCATGAGTTGGAGCAGCTCGGGTTGTACAGGTTTCTGTTGCAAGGCTTTGCGGTAGGTTTGCGCCGCCGTCGCATAGTGGCCTTGGGTGGCTTGTACCGAGCCGAGCATGCGCAGTATCTCGGTATCGTGCGGCTCGTGGGTTTGGACTTTTTCAAGTACTGCCTGGGCGTCTTTGTAGCTACCGGCAAGCATCAGCTGGCGAGCCAAACCCAACGCCGCACTGCGCCGTGCCTGGGGCGCATCGAGGAGTGACCGGTAGGCGGCGATGGCGTTGTCGGGCTGTTGGGCCTGTGCATAGGCTTGTGCCATGCCCAACTGCAGCGAGGTATTGGCTGGGGCGGATTGGGCCAGCTTCTGGGCGCGTGCCAATCCTGCGGGCAGGTTGCCGGCGCCAATTTCGGCCAGGGCCAGATCCATGCCCGCCTCTCGGTTGTTGGGGCTGAGTTGCACGGCTTTGGTGAGGACGGGCAGCGCCTCGGTAAAAAGCCCCATTTGCCGAAGAATGCGCCCGCTTAGCAACCACAGCCCGGGGTGGGCGGGAAGTCGCGGGCGCGCATCATCAAGCAAGGTTTTGGCCTCCTGCATGCGATCAAGACCCGCCAGGGCTGTGCCAACTGCGATATAGGACTGCGCATCGTTCATCTTTTGCAGCGGCACTTCCTGAAACAAGGCAAGTGTCTGTGCGTAGTGGCCGCGCTGATTGTGGATCCAGGCCAGATAGGGGCGGATGCTCACGCTGTCTGCGGCAAGCCCGACAACGCCTTTTCTGAAATGGGTCTCTGCCGCATCGAAATGACCGTTGTAGAAGGCCATCAGGCCCAGGCGTTGCTGGAGCTGGGGGTCATCTCCGCCCAGTTTGGATGCCGCTTCAAAGTGTTTTTGCGCGGCCAACCGATTGCCCTGTGCCAAGTCCAGGTCGCCCAGTTTCACCTGTGCCGTCCACTGGCGTGAGTCAAGCGACAGGGCTTTCTCCAGTGCTTTGCGTGCCTGCACCAAGTCACCGTCCAGGGCCCAAATGGCTCCCAGAATCTCGTGTGCGGGCGCTGTATTGGGGGCCACGGTCAGCTCGGACTGCGCCAGGTGCCGCGCTTCATCCAGTCGGCCTGCATTCAGTGCCGCGAGTGCTGCCTGCAAAGAGGAAGTGCTGGGTGTGTGTCCCGGCAGCAGGAGCTTGAAGTCTGGCATGAAGGGCTGCGGAACTTCTTGCTGCACGACCAGGGCCTGGCTGGCAGAGGCCACCACCAACCCCGTCAGCGTTGCGTAGAGGTTTCGCTTGATGAAGATCATGGTCATAAGTCCTGTAAATAAGGTGACACGCCGTGCCACCTTATTGGCTATGGGCATGTCATGGCAACCGCCCACAAACCCTCAGCCTTTGCGGCGGACGGCGCCTGCTCCGAAC
This sequence comes from Acidovorax sp., assembly GCA_036786185.1. Lineage (GTDB taxonomy): Bacteria > Pseudomonadota > Gammaproteobacteria > Burkholderiales > Burkholderiaceae_C > Acidovorax. The sequence goes on from DAIQRN010000337.1 coordinate 2,165, forward strand.
AAGGCCAATCCCAGCAGCGCAAGGACGGAAGGTTCTGGAACCGTGCCACCACCGGCGCCTACCGTGATGATGTCCCTTTCGGTTGCCACACGGCCGCCGTCCACTGTTCCATAGACGTTGAAGTCATAACTGCCGGGGGTCACGCCGGTGAATTCCAGAGAAAAGTCGAAGTCGCGCTCCACCGAGCGGTCGAAAGTGCCAGAAATACACAGCGGGCTTGCTGTTGCGCCCAGTCCGCCGGGAACTTCGGACAGGTCAAGACACACCGTGCTGTAGTTGGTGACGGCCGAGGTGATGGCCGCTGCAATGGCAGCGCCCACGCCCGCTCCTGACGAGGCAAAAAGCCCCCCACCCGTGGCGCTGGTAATGCGAGTAGCCTGACCCGTTTGATCCAGGTTGCCATTGTTAATGGCCTGAACCTTGATGCCTTTGGCTTGCAGGGCTGCAGTCGCGGTTGCCTCTGTCGCACCCAGGCTCGGGTCGTGTCCTCTTGCATCACCAAACCAGACCAGAACCTTGCCAGCCGATGTGCGCCACCCGCTATCGTTGGCGGCCTGCTGCAAGCCATAAAGATTTGCCTCCGGGGTATCGCCGCCGCCCGAAGCAGCCCAAGCATTGATGCCTGCTTGTACGGCTGTCTGGTCGTTGGTAAAAGAGGTGTTCTTCTTGTAAGCCACCGAGGCAGCCCCGTCTTTGTACTCCCCCACGGCCCAGCGCACATCACCGAGTGTGGCGGTTGAAGAGAGCAGGCTTGAAGCCGCCGATTGCACACTCGTGAGTGCAGTGCGCATCGAGCCGGTGGTGTCGGCAAGGAAGAAGATATCCAGCTGCGAGGTGCTAACCGCCTGGGTGACCGTGACGGTCTTGTTGACCGTGACGGTGGCACCCACGTCTACCGTGGCGGTGAAAGTAGCGGGTGAAATGGAATCGGCCCAGGCCAAGGGCGCCGCCGCGCTTGCCAATAAAAAGGCGCCGACTACCGATGCTTTCAGGAATTTCATGGAACCTCCAAACGTAAAGTGGTGGGTAGGAACGCCGCAAAACAAAGCGTTCAGGAATCGTTAAGCATGAAATGGGCCTAAAAAAATTGTTAATCAAATCAAACGTTTGTAGTGACTGGCCTGGTTTCTTGTTGGTTTTCGTAAAAAATACCGACACCCGCAGGTTCGCAGCGCCGCGTTCTGTTCGACTTGGGGGAGCGCGACACCGCGCGCCGGAATGATGTAGTGCCGCAGGCCGGGCGCGGTCGTAGAAGCCTGGAGCGAGGCCGACGACATCCTGCAGGTGGCCGAGGTGCCGCGCACCTTGAGCGGCAAGAAGCAGGAGCTGCCCATCAAGAAGCTGCTCTTGGGCCAGCCCCTGGCCAGGGTGGTGAACCAGGAGGCCATGGCCAACCCCGGTTGCCTGGCCTGGTATGTAGACTATGCGGCGCGGCTTGGCACCCCATAAATAGTAGCGGCATACGCTTGTTGAGCAAAGGCTGCAACCATTTTTATCTTCATTTTTTTCCTGGGAGCGCCGGCGTCTCGCCGGCATCGAT
>DAIQRN010000338.1:0-3703 GCA_036786185.1 Acidovorax sp.
GCCTCGACCACGATGGTGCCGCTGCCGCAGCAGGGGTCGTACAGGGGCTGGGGGTTGTCGCCGTGCGGGTCCCAGCCGCTGGCGGCGATCATGGCGGCGGCCAGGGTTTCCTTGAGCGGCGCGTCGCCCTTGTCCTCGCGCCAGCCGCGCTTGAACAGGGGCTCGCCGCTGGTGTCGATATAGAGCGTGGCCTCGTCGGTGGTCAGGTGCAGGTGGATGCGCACGTCGGGCCACTGGGTGTTGACGTCGGGGCGCACGCCACTCTTGGCGCGGAAGCGGTCGGCCACGGCGTCCTTGACCTTGAGGCCCGCAAAGTTCAGGCTGGTGAGCGGGCTGTGCTGCGCCGTGACCTCGACCTTGAAGGTCTGGCGCGTGGTGAACCAGATCTCCCAGGCCACGTCGCTGGCGGCGGCGTACAGGTCGTTCTCGCTGCGGTAGGGGCGGTGGGCCAGCTGCACCAGCACGCGCTGGGCCAGCCGGCTGTGCAGGTTCAGGAGCAGCGCATCGTGCCAGGAGGCGCGCAGCAGCACGCCGCCGCGCCCCACCAGCAGGTCCTGGCCCGTGAGGCCCGTGATGGCGTGCACCTCGTCGGCCAGGTAACCCTCGACGCCCGCGGCGCAGGGGAGGAAAAGTTGAAGTTGGTTCATAGGACTGGCTGGAGGATACGCCTTAGTTGACGGTCTCAGGCCGCAGGAGCAGCGCCGCTGCCGGGCGCGCGCAGGAGCAGCAGTTGCCGGATGGACTCGGGAATGCCCGCCACCTTGCGGTCGCTGCGGCCGATGAAGACGATGCCGATCTTGCCGCGCGCCACCTCCCGGCCGGTGGTCTTCTCCGTCATGCGGAACACGAGATCGAACCCATAGCGGTTGAAGTCCATGGGTGCCATCTCCACGCACATGGTCTCGCCATGGAAGCCCTCGGACTTGTACTGCGCGACGATATCCCCCACGACGATGGACAGCCCGCCCACGTCCGCCTCGGGGTAGCCCAGCGACTGGAAGAAGCGCACCCGCGCCTCGGACACCAGGCTCAGCAGCTGCGCGTTGTCCAGGTGCCCGCCCTGATTCACGTGGCTGATGTAGATCTGCATCTCGGTGGAGAAGCCGAATTGCGCGGGGAGGTCGAAGACGATGCGGGCCACGTCAATTCTCCAAAGGGCAGCACAGCGAAAGCACTGTCTGAAACCGGCGCACCCCAGGCCAGCGGACGCCGAGCAAGGGCCGCCCCGCAGCGAGGGCGTCGTCCCCCTGCCCGCGTAGCGCAGCGAAGCGAGAGCGGGGGGAAGCCGCGCAGCGGCTCAGGGGGGTGATCCTCATCAAAGCGCCTTGCGCAGGTTGGTCGGCGCGATCTTGAGCGCCTCGCGGTACTTGGCCACGGTGCGGCGCGCGCATTCGATGCCCTGCTCCTTGAGCATCTCGGCGATCTGGCTGTCCGACAGGGGCTTGGCGGGGTTCTCGGCGGCGACGAACTGCTTGATGAGGGCGCGCACGGCCGTGCTCGATGCGTTGCCGCCGGTCTCGGTGCCCAGGCCCGAGCCGAAGAAGTACTTGAGCTCGTAGGTGCCGATGGGCGTGGCCATGTACTTGGCGGTGGTGACGCGGCTGATGGTGGACTCGTGCAGGCCCAGTTCGTCGGCAATGTCGCGCAGCACCAGCGGGCGCATGGCCAGCTCGCCGTGGGTGAAGAAGTTCTTTTGCCGCTCGACGATGGCGCGCGAGACGCGCAGGATGGTGTCAAAGCGCTGCTGGATGTTCTTGATGAACCAGCGCGCCTCCTGCAGCCGCTGCTGCAGGCCCGCGTGGCCTTCGCCCTTGCTGCCGCCGCGCAGGGCGCCCGCGTAGATGTCGTGCACGCGCAGGCGCGGCATCACGTCGGGGTTGAGCTGCACGATGAAGTTCTGCTGGCCGCCCTTGCCGCGCGCGGCCTTGCGCACGATGACGTCGGGCACGACGATGTTGCGCTCCACGTCGGCGAACCGGCGGCCCGGGCGCGGCTCCAGGCGGGCGATCAGGGCCATGGCGGCGCGGGTGCGTTCCTCGCCATCGCCGCACAGCGCGGTGAGGCGGCGCACGTCGCGCTTGGCCAGCATTTCCAGCGGCTGCTGACAGATGCGCAGGGCGGTCTGGATGGTGGCGGGATCGCCTTCTTCGTCGGCGTCCATGGCCTTGAGTTGCAGCGTGAGGCATTCGGCCAGGTCGCGCGCGCCCACGCCCGCGGGCTCCAGGCTTTGCAGCAGGCGCAGGGCGACGGTGAAGCGGTGCACCAGCTCCTCGGTCTGCTCCAGGTCGTCCTCGCCTGCCAGGCTGGCGGCGAGTTCTTCGAGCGGGTCTTCAAGGTAACCGTCGTCGTTCAGCGATTCGATGAGAAAACGCAGCGCGGCGCAGTCCAGGTCGGACAGGCGCAGCGACAGGGCCTGGCGGTGCAGGAAGGCGGTGAGCGATTCGTGCGAGCGGGCCAGCTCGGTGGCGTCGGCCTCGTCGCCTTCGGCATCGTTGCGGGTGCGCGCGGGGGCGTCGCCGCCCCATTCGGCGTCGTTGGGCGCCATTTCCACGGTGCCGTCGCCGCTCCAGTCGGGCTCCTCGGCCCCGCCGATTTCATGGTCATGTTGGCCCTCAGCGCTTGTCCCGCTTGCGCTAGCAGCTCCTGAATAAATAGCATCATCCGCGCCATAGTCATCGGCCTGCGCGGGCGTGTCGGCGGCGTCCAGGCCGAATTCCTCGCGCGGGGCCTCTTCGGCGGTGCGTTCGAGGAAAGGGTTCTCGTCCAGCATCTGCTCGACTTCCTGCGAGAGTTCGAGCGTGGACAGCTGCAGCAGGCGGATGGATTGCTGCAGCTGGGGGGTCAGCGCAAGGTGCTGCGAGGTGCGCAGCGAGAGCCCGGGTTTCATCACATCCTGAAGTGCTCGCCGAGATAGACGCGGCGGACTTCGGCGTTGTCCACGATCTCGGACGGTGTTCCCTGCGCCAGCACCTGGCCGTCGCTGATGATGAAGGCGTGGTCGCAGATGCCCAGCGTCTCGCGCACGTTGTGGTCGGTGATGAGCACGCCAATGCCGCGCGCCTTCAGGAAGCCGATGATGCGCTGGATCTCGATCACGGCGATGGGATCGATCCCCGCAAAGGGCTCGTCCAGCAGGATGAAGCGCGGCTGCGTGGCCAGGGCGCGGGCGATCTCGACGCGGCGGCGCTCGCCGCCCGACAGGGCCATGGCGGGCGAGGCGCGCAGGTGCTGCACGCGCAGCTCCTCCAGCAGGGCCGTGAGGCGCTCCTCGATCACCGCCGCGGCCAGCGGCTGGCCGCTGTTTTCGTCCTTTTGCAGCTCCAGCACGGCGCGCACGTTTTCTTCGACCGTGAGCTTGCGGAAGATGGAGGCCTCTTGTGGCAGGTACGACAGGCCCAGGCGCGAGCGCCGGTGGATGGGCATGTGCGCGACCGACTGGCCGTCGATGCGGATGTCGCCCGCATCGCAGCGCACCAGGCCCACGATCATGTAGAACGATGTCGTCTTGCCCGCGCCGTTGGGGCCCAGCAGGCCCACGACCTCGCCCTTTTGCACCACCAGCGACACGTCCTTGACGACCTTGCGGCTGCCGTAGGACTTGGCCAGGTGCTCCACCTCCAGGCGGCTGCCCGACGACTGCGCCTGCGCGCTGGTGTTCACGGGCAGCGCGCTCACCGGGCGCCGCCCAGGCTGGTGCTGGGGC
>DAIQRN010000339.1:0-3686 GCA_036786185.1 Acidovorax sp.
TTCAGGCCAAAGTCCGACACCACCCAGGTGAACAGGCCCGCTTCGGTGTTGGTGCGGCCTGTGGGGGCAAACGGCGTGGCCGACAGGTCAAAGCAACGGGCAATACGCCGGGTTTTGTGGATGCGGTCCAGCCCCTCCACCCAGCGGGTGGCCTCGTCCAGGTCAATGCCAAACGCCTCGGCATCGGCCTTGCTCACCTTGATGTCGGCGGGCTTGCGGTAGGCATGGTGCGCCTCGTCGTTGATCACCACCAGGTTCTTGGCGTTGGCCAGCGGGCCCAGCACGCGCCGCGTGTAGGCCTCGTCGCTCTCCTTGCCCTTCTTCACCACCGAGCGCTCTTGCTCTTTCAGCGGCATCAGGGTGTGCCAGTTTTCAATCAGGATGTCAGCGCGGTTGAGCTTTTGCCGCAGCGCCTCGGACGGGCACAGTTCAAACTGGTCGTAGTAATTGTTTTCATGCCCGGGCATCAGCACCTGCAGGCGCGACTTCACCGTCAGGCCCGGTGCCACCAGAAAAACAGCGCTCGAATACTTGCGCGGCGACTTGGGGTAGGTCAGCGCGTTCAGCACCTGCCAGGTGATGATCATGGCCATCACCGTGGTCTTGCCGCTGCCGGTGGCCATCTTGTTGCACAGCCGCTCGAACTCACCGCCGTCGCCCTGGATGTGGATGCCCTGGCGGTATTCGGGCAGCGCCTCCAGGTGCCAGATCAGCGTCTCGATGGCTTCGAGCTGGCAAAAGTAGAACGGCCATTGCCGGCGCGACACCTTGTCTGGATCCCACCAGTGCTGCAGCAGCCCCAGCGTGATGGCCGTGGTGCCCGGCCAGCCGTCCAGCCGCCACTGGCGCACCCGGTCGCGGATGGTGTCCACCAGCGGAATGGGCACCTGCCGCCGCGTGTTCTCGCGCGTGTCGATGATTTCGTAACCGGCCGGGCGGCGTGCAGGTTCCAGCCGCAGGGTGCGGTCAGCGTTCTCGGCCCAATGCTGCTGCGGCTCGGTAAACGCGCTGTTGATGATCAGAGAGGTGGGCGCAGCCATCAGATCACCACCCGGGTTGATGGCGGGTTCATGCCGCGCGCCGCCAGCATGTTGGCCTCCCTGCTTCCAGGGCGAATCCCCACACGGGCGGTTGCCATCCAATGGAACCGTCGATGTCCTTGCGCGGCGCAGGCATCGGTCAGTGCTTTGAGTTGCCGAAATTCCGGTTGATCCAGTTTTCCCTGCAACCAGTCGAGCTTGGCCAAAATGGTCTTGACCTCACCCAGGCTGGACGCCGAGTGAGGCTCCACCCATACCGCAAACTCTTGTTTTCCGGGCTTGCGCATCCCAATGCCGAAGTCCCAACGGTTCGCCTCAGGTTCGATCTGCTTGAAAGCCGCGTCCATATCCAGGCTACCCGTGAACCGTGTATCGGCAGTCTTGCCCTCGACGCTGCCGCGGTAACGGTTTTCTACGGCTGACTTGCCTGGTGCCGCAGTCAGCCCGGCCGCCGTTGCGGCCTTCTCAAAAGCGGACAGCGCAGGCGCTGCGGGTGCTTTTCGGTTTCCTCCCTGCTTCTTGGTGCTCATTGCGCGGGGGCCTCCACCTTCGCAGCCTTGTTGCGGCGCTTGGCCTTGGGCTGGCTTTCTGTGCGATTCACCACATCGGCAATAACTTGCCCTGTGCGGCTGGCAAAACCCACCAGTCCGCCCCATTCGGCCTCAGCGGTTTCGTCAGACAAGGGGCTCAGACGGGAAATGTCTTTCACCTCGTTGTCGCGGCTGAAGAAGTACACACGCATGTCCTTTTTCAGCACGGCTTTGCCCAGTTCGTTGGCATAGCCACCAGCGCGCAGGTTCAATAGTTTGCGTACATCCGATTCTGTGCCGCCCAGCTGTTTGAATTCCTGCAAGGCCCACACCAGATCCAGAACCACCGGCGAGTGGGTGGACAGCACCACCTTGTAGCCACGCTTCATCAGCTCCAGCACCAGCAACAACACCGCCTCGATACCCTGCGGGTGCAGGCCCATTTCGGGCTCCTCGATCACCACCCACTCAATGTCATCGCGCCGGGACGTGCCGCCAGCAGGGCACAGCCAGTACAAGCCCAGCAACAGCGGCGTGAACTCGCGCTGCCCCGCCGACCAGGCGGTGTAGGGCAGCCCTTCCTTGTGCCCCGGCACATTGAGCACCAGGCGCTTGGTGAAATCCTTGGAGTCCACCGCCAGCTTGGCCGTGCCGTACAGGTGCTGCGTGATGGGCTTACGCAGCGTGTCGTTCAGCCGGTTGGGTTGTGGAAACAGCTCCCCCTTGGCGCCCAACTCGTTTTGCAGCAGGTCATGCACCGTGTCGCTGAAATAACGCAGGGTGTACGGGTCGCCATAGTCGAACTGGCCAAAGTTCTGCGTCATGCCGCGCGTCAGGCTCATCACCCGCTGGGCGGGAATGAAGAACAGCTTTTCCTGGAGCTGTTTGCCCTTGCTGGGCTTGGCCAGGTCAGGCAACGTGGCCTGCTTGCCGTTCCAGCGCAGTTGAGAGCCGTCCTTGTTCCACGCTGCGGCCATGCCCTTGCCGTAGTAGCCGCCCAGAAAGGCGCCGCTGTCGCCGTTGAACGACACGCTGTGGCGCCGGAAGGTGTCGTGGATGTGGTCGCGGTCTAGCACCAGCTTGAGCGTCTGCAAAAAAATGCTCTTGCCCGTGGCCTGCGGGCCGACGATGACCGTGAGGTCGCCAAACATTACATCGGCCGCCTTGATCGGCCCCACCTGTTGCAGGCTCAGGCGGTTGCTTTTACGAACTGCCATCACTGGCCTCCTTGTGTGCTTGCATCCAGCCGCATCACCTTCAGCGACTCAATGCCCCGGTCGTCCACAATTTTCACGGCCACCATGCGGTTGTCACCGGCTGCAAAGGGCAGCGACACGGTGCCGGTAAACGCCTGCAGCAAGTCCGCATCCAGCTCGGCGCGGATGTCCTTCTTCAGCTTCATCCAGCCCTCGTCCTTGCCCGCCATGGGGAAGAACACCTGGTGCGGGAACAGGCTGCGCCCGTCGTAGTCGGTGTCGAGCTGCCAGGCCGCAATCTTGCCCTTGCCGCCCGACACCAGCTCGCCCTTGGCGGTGTCGAAGTAGTCAAAGCCGTTCACCTCCACCTGCCACAGGCCATCGGGCAGTTGTGTCAGCAGCACATCGGGCTGGCCCATGAGCCAGAAGCTCTGGTTGCTGCTGCGCGCCTTCTTCAGGTCTTCGGTCAGCAGGTCGGTGTTCATCTGCGCCTTCAGCGCGGTGATGCCTTTGAGGGCGTCGATGTCTTTGGCCGCCTCGGGGTCGAAGGCGAAGGCGCAAAACACGATCATCTTGGGGCGCGGGAACAGTTCGCCCGCCTCGTTCAACGCACGCTCCACCTGGCGCTGCTCCAGCGCGCCGTGCTCGGGGCCAAAGCTCACCACCACACGCTCGCCCGTGTCCAGGCTGCCGCTGGCGTGCACGCTGGTGGTGCCGGGCAACACCTCCAGTTCGGCAAAGCGCAGCATCTGCCCACCCTTGCCGCGAATGCCGGTTTTCAGCAGCTCGTCGCGCCAGGCGTGCTGGCGGCTGGTGTGGCCGCTGCGGGCAATGCTCATATCGGCCAAATCGGGCCCTGGCGCTTGCCCCGCTTGCGCAGGCAGCTCCTCAAGTGATAGCACGGTGGGGAAGGGCACGGC
>DAIQRN010000340.1:0-3682 GCA_036786185.1 Acidovorax sp.
GCGCCCTCGGTCACGCTCGGGCCCGAAGGCGGCGCCAGTGCCGCGCCGCGCGCTGCAGACTTCATCGTGGCCGTGGTGAACTCCGAGCCCATCACCAACAACGACGTGCGCTCGCGCCTGGCCCGCGCCGAGGCGCAACTGGCGCAGCAGGGCGGCGGCATGCCGCCCCGCGAGCTGCTGGCGCGCCAGGTGCTGGAGCGCCTGATCCTGGAGCGCACGCAACTGCAAAAGGCCAAGGAGCTGGGCATCAAGGTGGATGACGTCGCCGTGTCGCAGGCCGAGCAGACCGTGGCCCGCCAGAACAACATGAGCGTTGACGCCCTGCACCGCCGCCTGGCCCGTGACGGCATGAGTGTGGAGCGCTTTCGCGAAGAGCTGCGCGGCCAGTTGCTGCAGCAGCGCCTGCGTGAGCGTGAGGTCGAGGCCCGTGTGAAGGTCTCGGACCTGGACATCGACCAGTATTTGCGCGAGCAGCAATCAGGTGCGGACTTGGCGTCTCAGGAGATCAACCTGGGCCACGTGCTGGTGCTGGTGCCCGAGAACGCCAGTCCCGCGCAGGCGGCCGAGCGCCAGGCCCGGGCCCAACGCGCCGCCGAGCGCGTGCGCGGTGGCGAAGACTTTGCCACCGTGGCGCGTGAACTGTCGGACGCGCCCGAAGGCCAGCGCGACGGCCTGCTGGGCCTGCGCCCGGTCGACCGCTACCCCGAGCTGTTCGTCAACGCCACGCTGGGCCGACCCGTGGGCAGCATCGTCGGCCCCGTGCGCTCGCCCGCGGGCTTTCACGTGCTCAAGGTGGTGGAACGCGTGACCGCCGGCATGCCCACCACGGTGGTGCAAAGCCATGCGCGCCACATTTTGCTGCGCACCAGCCCCCAGCTGTCGGAGACCGCCGCCGTGGAGCGCCTGGCCGAATACCGCCGCCGCATCCTGGCCGGCCAGGCCGACTTTGCGGCGCTGGCGCGCGAGCATTCGCAGGACGGCAGCGCCAAGGAGGGCGGCGACCTGGGTTGGTCCTACCCCGGCAGCTACGTGCCCGAGTTCGAGCAGGCCATGGACACCCTCAAGCCCGGCGACATCGGCGAGCCGCTGGTGTCGCGCTTTGGCGTGCACCTGATCCAGCTGCTGGAGCGCCGCCAGGCCAAGCTCACCCAGCGCCAGCAGCGCGAAATGGTGCGGTCCACCGTGCGCGAGAAGAAGCTCGACGACGCCTATGCCACCTGGGCGCAGGAGCTGCGCGCGCGCGCCTATGTCGAATACCGCGACCCACCCCAGTGAACGGAACGCGGCGATGAAACACATCCCCCGCAAGCGCTTCGGCCAGCACTTTCTGAGTGACGGCGGCATCATTGACGGCATCGTGCAGGCCATTGCGCCCCAGGCGGGCGAGCCCATGGTCGAGATCGGGCCGGGCCTGGCGGCGCTCACGCAGCCGCTGGTGGAGCGCCTGGGCCGCCTCACGGTCATCGAGCTGGACCGCGACCTGGCCCTGCGCCTGCGCCTGCACGGCCAGCTCGACGTGATCGAGTCCGATGTGCTCAAAGTCGATTTCACGCAAGTGGCGCAAGCGCTGGGTGCTCTCAAAATCAGAGTGGTGGGCAACCTGCCCTACAACATCTCCACGCCCATCCTGTTCCATCTGCTCGCGCATGTGGCGGTCATCCAGGACCAGCATTTCATGCTGCAAAAGGAAGTGATCGACCGCATGGTGGCCAGCCCTGCCACCGGCGACTATGGCCGCCTGTCGGTCATGCTGCAGTGGCGCTACGCCATGGAAAACGTGCTGTTCGTGCCGCCCGAGAGCTTTGACCCGCCCCCGCGCGTGGACAGCGCCGTGGTGCGCATGGTGCCCCACGCCCAGCCCGCACCGCTGTCGCAGCCCGTGCTGGAAGAGCTGGTGCAGGTGGCTTTCAGCCAGCGCCGCAAGCTATTGCGCCACACCCTGGGCCGCTGGCTGGAGGCGCGCCAGTTTGCCGGCAGCTTCGACACCCAGCGCCGCGCCGAGGAAGTGCCCGTGGCCGAATACGTGGCCTTGGCGCAGGAGTGCTCTTAAATTGATAGCTTCTTGCGCTTGATGGATGGGCGCTAGAGGCCGATTTGATCAATATTCTTGGAGTCTGACGCGGCCCAGGCGAGAGACACCGCGCAAGGGCCGCCCCGCCGCGAAGGCGGCGCTGTGCTTGCGGGCGCTGGTGTCGTCCCCCTTCCCGGCAAAGCCGAGAGAAGGGGGAAGGCGCGTAGCGCCTCAGGGGGATGTACCTAATTCACGCGGCCGAGAGCCAGTAACCTGAGTTGAACGGGCTGCTCATGCGCAGGGCCATGGGCGACACGTCCACGAGCTTGTCCGTAGGCATCTTTTCGCCCGTCGGCTCGGCATGGATCTCTATGCCTTCGACATTCTGGGCGCCGCTAGCCTCATTGGCCCGTTCTGCTTGGCTGGTGGATGCAGAACGGGCTACAGAAAAGAATAGAAGCACCGGAAAGGGATCTTGCGGTCGCTCCAGTAGTCGGCGGCGTCGCGGAAGCTGTCCAGCAACTGCTCGCGCGCTTCCTTGTCGAACTTGACCGTGGCGGGGATCTGCTCGAGCACCACGATGAAGCCGGGCTGCGGGCCCGACTTGTGCAAGGGGTCCGTCATGCAGTCGTACAGCGCATCGAAGTTCTTGCCAAAGTGCGACGGAAAGGTGAACTGCCCGGCGATCAGGTCCAGCACATCCTGCTTGGTCTGCGCGTGGGCCAGGTTGGCGTACAAAAAGTGGTGCCCCATGGTGGTCGCCGCATCCTGCAGGTCCTGCACGCGAAAGGCGCGAATGGACTGCACGATGTTGGTGCGCACGCCACGCAGTGGCGATTCCGGGTCTTTACGAAGTGGCGTCTGCATCTCCGCTACTCTTTCTTTATCAAGTCCACAAACTGCTGGCCCTGTGCAAGCCCATTGGGAGTGGCTTGCGGGCGGGGGATTCAAGGGGTTCACTCGACGATCTCGCGAAAACTGGCGTAGTGGTCACTGGTGTAGTAGCAGGCATCCGGAACCCGGGGCTTGCCGCCGCACACAATGCGCCGGGCGCCCCGGTTGCGCGATCCCGGTGTTCTGACGGTGTATTCACGGTAGTAGCCCCGCTTGTGGGCGGGCAACAGCCGCTCGCGATTGCCGAAAACCGTTCCGTCCTTGTCGTACGGAAAAGGCCCGCCCTCACGGATCAGCGCATAGGTCGCGCGCCCCTGGGGCGGCAGCTCGGTCACGGCGATGGGGGTGAGGGAGCTGACGGTGGCCGGGGACTTGCGGGCATGCCCCGCAACCGGGGACAGCACGAACGCCACACCCACCACACACAAAAACCCTGCCTTGCGCGCCCGGGCGGCTACAGCCTTCAGCATCAACACACCTTTCACACGACTTATGCACATCCGGAACCCGCCCACCGGCTGATCCCTTCAAAACGCTCTTTTGCATTCTTGATTTGCATAAGTCCACTGTCAGAAACTACGGGTTAACCCGAAATTTCAACCCGCGAGTGTGACGCAATAGCCGTCAAAAAGCAAGCGCCTGCACAAAGATTGGGCAGGCGCACCCTGGGGGTGCAGACGTCCTAAGTTAGCACTCGCTCTTGGTAAACGCCTTAGCGCAGGGCGTTGGCGTCCGCAACGGTGAGTGCCGTCATGTTGACAATCCGGCGCACGGTGG
>DAIQRN010000341.1:0-3679 GCA_036786185.1 Acidovorax sp.
GCGTAACGCCGCCTGTGCAAGCGTCGCAGGCCGTGGCTGCCGACACGGGCGTGGTAACTCGCCCCGTGACCTCGTCCAACGTGACCCCAGCAGTGCCCGCAAGTGCCTCCGCAGCACCTGCCAGTGCCACCAAACCTGCAGCGGGCCCGGTGGTCGCTGTGGCGCCCACCACGCCTGCCACATCGCCAGCGGCTGGTGGCGACGATGACATGGGGTTCATCTGGCCCGCCCCCGGAGCGCTGATTGCAGGCTTTGACGAGGTCCGCAACAAGGGCTATGACATCGCCGGCAAGGCCGGAGACCCCGTGCTGGCGGCAGCAGAGGGTCGGGTGGTGTACGCAGGTGCTGGTTTGCGCGGCTATGGCAACCTGATCATCCTCAAGCACAACAACACTTTTTTGACGGCCTATGCCCACAACCAGGCGCTGCTGGTCAAGGAAGACCAGTCGGTGCGCAAGGGGCAAAAGATTGCGGAAATGGGCAACACCGACGCCGATCGCGTGAAGCTGCACTTCGAGATCCGCCGGCAGGGCAAGCCGGTGGACCCATCGCGCTATCTGCCTGCGCGCTAAACCTGTGATGACGCCGCCCCCCAGTTCCAGCGGTACGGATTCCGCTGCGGAGCTGGCGGTTGCCGAAGGCGGTGATTTGCTGGCCGAGGAGTCCGAAGGTCTCGCGGAGGACTCTGGCAGCGAGCTGCGTACGATGACTATCGGCATGGCGCAGCATGGTGCCCGGCTGGATCGAGCGCTGGTCGATCTCGTGCCGGAATTCTCGCGCAGCTACCTGCAGCAACTGCTGGCCCAGGGGCTGGTCAGCCTGCAAGGCAAGCCTGCGCTCAAGGCGTCTGCCAAGGTGAAGGCGGGCGATCAGGTCGTGCTGGAGATGCGGCCCACGCTGCAAAGCCAGGCCTTTCGGCCAGAACCCATGGCCATTGACGTGGTGTACGAGGATGAGCACCTGTTGGTGGTGAACAAGCCCGCTGGCCTGGTGGTGCACCCGGCGCCGGGCAATTGGAGCGGCACGCTGCTCAATGGCTTGTTGGCCCGGGACGACAAGGCACTGGCGGTGCCGCGTGCCGGGATTGTTCACCGCCTTGACAAGGACACGAGCGGTCTCATGGTGGTGGCGCGCAGCCGGGCCACCATGGATGCGCTGGTGGCCCTGATTGCCGAGCGCAAGGTGCGACGCCAGTATGTCGCCATGGCTCATGGCGCCTGGTCCGGACCCATAACCCGCACGGTGGATGCTCCCATTGGTCGGGACCCGCGCAACCGTCTGCGCATGGCGGTGGTGGATTTGGCAGTCCATGCGGGCAAGCAGGCGCGCACGGACATTCGCTGGCTGGAGGGGTGCGAACAGGGCTGCTGGGTGCAATGCACCTTGCACACGGGGCGTACGCACCAGATCCGGGTGCACATGGCGAGCTTGCGGCATGCGTTGGTGGGAGACGGCTTGTATGGCGGTGCTCCGGTGGAGGGCATGCAGCGGCAGGCGCTGCATGCCTATCGGTTGGCATTTGCCCACCCCGTGACAGGGGCGTCCATGGAATTCCTGGCCCCGGTGCCGCAAGACATGCGCCAGGCCCTTGCTGTGTGGGGGCTGGGCTACAATGCGCTCTGACGGCCCCACAGGCCGCCGCCCGAAGACGGAATCCCGCCGGGCTCTTGCGCACCGTTGCACGGCGCGCCTTTGATTGCTCCCTGTTGCTGATGTGCCACCCGTTGGAAGGCGTGGCGCTTTTCCAGGAATTGCTGAACCATGAATACGGTGGATGCCAAACGGGTCCTCGAAACCGCGCTGATCTGCGCGCAGCAGCCTGTGACTGTGCGCGAGCTGCGCGTGCTGTTTCACGATGCGCTGGGGTCCGACACGCTCAAGGTGTTGCTGCAGGAACTGCAGCTGGAATGGGCGCAGCGCGGCGTCGAGCTGGTGCAGGTGGCCACGGGTTGGCGCTTTCAAAGCCGCCCGGAAATGCGCGAATACCTGGACCGACTGCATCCTGAGAAGCCGCCGCGCTACACGCGCGCGACCATGGAAACGCTGGCGATCATTGCTTATCGCCAGCCCGTCACGCGCGGTGATATTGAAGACATCCGGGGCGTAACGGTCAACAGCCTGATCATCAAGCAATTGGAGGACCGGGGCTGGGTGGAGGTCATCGGACACCGCGAGACGGTGGGGCGCCCCGCCTTGTTTGCGACCACGCGGCAATTTCTGGACGACCTGGGCCTGCAGACGCTGGATCAATTGCCTGTGCTGGACGACCCGTCGGGTCACGCAAATGTGCTGGAGGCCATGGCGGCAGCGGCTCAGGGGGTGATTGAGCCTGAGGCCGAAGCAGAGGTGGTGACGGTGGCGCAGGAGGCTGTTTTGGAGGCCGAGGTGTCGCCGCAAGCAGATGACTTTTTCCAGGATGTGGAGACAGATCTCCACGATGACGATGTGGATACCCAGGGTGGTATCCAGGGAACTATTTGATGAACGATTCGACCCCCGAAATCCCCGCCGCTTATCCGCAAGCCGAGCCCGCAGCGCAGACCAGGAAGCCTGCTGCCAAGCGCGCACCAAGAAAGAAGGTGCCGCCGGATTTGCCCGTGCAGAAGGACACTCAGGAGCCAGCCTCACCGCCTGCCGCCTCCGATGTCACCACGGATGTGGACACGGATGTGGTGGCTGCCGAGGCGGATGCCAGTGCACCGGCTGAATTCCAGACTGTTGCAGTGCCGCAGGCACGCGAGCCGCGTCCACCACGTACGGAGGGGGGAGCAGGGCGTGGCAACAGGTCGGCGCCGCTCGTCGAGGGCTACCAGTTTTCCGATGTGGTGTCGGGGCGTTTCGACGAAGAAGATGCATCGCCCGACGCCGTACCTCCCAAACGCGTGCTGTTGCCTCAAGTGGAAACCCCCAAGCTGCACAAGGTGCTGGCGCAGGCTGGGCTGGGCTCCCGGCTGGAGATGGAGCAGCTCATTCTGGAGGGGCGCATCTCCGTGAACAACGAGCCTGCCCACATTGGTCAGCGCATTCAGTTTGGTGATCAGGTCAAGGTCAACGGTAAGCCCATTCGCTACCGCATTGATCCGCCGCCTGCGCGCGTGATCGCCTACCACAAGCCCGTGGGTGAAGTGGTGACCCACGACGACCCGCAAAACCGCCCCACTGTTTTTCGCAAGCTGCCGCGTCTGATGCAGGGCAAATGGCAGTCCGTGGGGCGACTGGATTTGAACACCGAGGGCTTGCTGCTGTTCACCAGCTCGGGTGAGCTGGCCAACAAGCTCATGCACCCCCGGTTTGGTTTGGAGCGCGAGTACGCGGTGCGGGTACTGGGGGCTCTCAGCAACGAAGAGAAACAACGGTTGCTGGACGGCGTGCGCCTGGATGACGGCATGGCCTCGTTTGGCTCCATCGAGGATGGAGGGGGAGAGGGCTCGAACTGTTGGTACCGTGTCACGATTTCCGAAGGACGCAACCGCGAAGTGCGGCGCATGATGGAGTCCGTGGGCCATGCGGTCAGCCGTTTGATCCGCATTCGCTACGGTGCCATGGTGCTGCCCCGTGGGCTCAAGCGCGGGGCGTGGCTGGAGCTGGATGACAGCGACATCCGTGCGCTCGTGCGCGCAGCGGGCGGCGCCCGCGGTGATGCCGACGGCGTCCGACCTGAAGGGGCTGGCGGTGGTGC
>DAIQRN010000342.1:0-3677 GCA_036786185.1 Acidovorax sp.
AGGATGTCAATGAACTGTTTCTTGATGAAGTCCATGAGGGCCATAGCTGCTCCCAAAGCAAAGAAAGGGGCTGAAAAGAGCGGCCATCATAGCAACGCGGCCCCGTTTTTCGGGGGCTTTTTCTGGCGCCTTGCCCGGCGGCCACAGGACTTGCCTTGATGCATCCTGATCGTTGCTATGGCGGGTTTAGCGACGATCAATTGGCCATCGTTATTGAGAATGACTACCATTCACTCATCGCAAGTCCCCTTGCCCCGCCCAGGAGTCCACCATGTCCCGCATCCGCCACATTGCCCGCCAGAACCAGACCATGCTGATGAAAACGGGCAGCTACTACCTCATCCACATCACCGTGGCCGCGATGGTGGCCTATGCCGTTACCGGCAACCTGTGGGCCTCGCTGACGCTGAGTCTGCTGGAGCCCACGGTGCAGGCCGTGGCCTTCTTCTTCCACGAAAAAGCCTGGGACCGGGCCGCACGGCGGCGCGAGCAGGCCACCACGGCGCTGCAGGGCGCTTGAGGAAACGGCCATGAATGACTACAGCATTCCCTTGCACAGCCGCTCGGCCGTCGGGTTGGCGTTTCAGCGCTGGCTGGTGCAGCGCTTGGCGGCGCTGGCGCACGCCGGTTGAATCAGGCGCGGATATCCAGCAGCGCGCCCATCATGGCGTCCTGCGTCTTGATGGTTTGCAGGTTGGCCTTGAAGGCATAAGTGGCGGACATCTGCTCCACGGCCTCTTGCTCCAGTGCCACGCCCTCGGTGCTGGCCTGTCCCAGACTGGCGCGCGTGCCGCCCAGCTCGGGTACGGCCTCTTGCGTCACCGTCTGGCGCTTGAACCCGCTGGTGTTCATGTTGGCCACGTTGTGGGCGGCGCTGTCCAGCCGCAGCTGGGCGGCCTGCAGGCCCGAGTTGCCTATCGAAGAAATGCTGGCCATGGGCGCCCCTTGTCACACAATGTTGCAAACAGGAGCGATTGTCGGCCGCTTGCCGCCACCGCGCAAGCGAAGTCCCTGTCAGCAACCGGGCTGGTGCGCCACTTGCAGGCATTGCGCAAACGCCTGGGCCGCGCGGGCGGGTGCGGGTGAGCGGCGCATCAGGCTGACAAACTGGCAGCTGTAGTGGAACAGCGCCGGGTTCACGGCCTGCATCAGGCTCCGGCGCTCGAAGGCCTCGGCGTAGTGGTCGGGCAAGAAGCCCAGAAACCGCCCCGAAAGGATCAGCGTGGCAATGGATTCCTGGTCAAACCCGGTGGCGGCGCGCTGCAGGCGGGCCTGGTGGCTCAGCTCCATGTTGGGCGAGTGGTAGCCCAGCCCGGCAAACTGGTAGCTGCGCACCGCATGCCAGTCGGCCGGTGTGGCTGAAGCACCAAACAGCGGGTGGCCCGCGCCGCAGTACAGCAGCATGGTCTCGGTAAACAGGTCGACATAGGCCAGGCTTTGCGAACTGCGGTGCGCCGGGATGATGCCCACCTGGTAGCTGCCGTCCATCACGCCGCGCTCGATGGCATTGATGGAGCCCACATGCAGCTGCAGCTGCACATCGGGCGCCTGGGCGGTGAAGGCGGCAATCGCCTGGCCAATGCGCGCGGCGGGGTTGCTGGCCGTCTTGTCAAAAATAGCCACGGCCAGCTGCCCGCCCATGCGCGAGTGGATGTCGTCGATGCTGTCGCGAAAGCTGCGCACCGAGGCCAGCAGCCGCAGCGTCTCGTCATACACCCGCTGCCCCTCTGCCGTGAGTGCAAACCCCGCCCGGCCCCGGCGGCACAGGGTGAGGCCCAGGCGCGTCTCCAGATCCTTGACGTGGCGGCTGACGGTGCTGGTGCCGATGTTCAGCTCCAGCTCGGCCGCCGCCATGCCGCCGCACTCGGCCACGGCCTTGAAGACCTGCAACAGGCGCAGGTCCATGTCGGCCAGTTGGCCCAGCACGGCGCGCTGGCGGGAAGCGGTTTTGACTTGCATGGATACTTGCAGAAATAGGCAAGTGAACGTGGATATTTGATGCTTCAAGAGATTATCACCGGGGTCAACAATCGCGCATTCCCCTCTATCTCAGGAGCGTGCCATGTCTTTTGCCGTCATTGACGAATCCACTTCCACACCGCGCACGGACGCCGCCTGGCTCGACGCGCACTGGATGCCCTTCACCGGCAACCGCAACTTCAAGGCCAACCCGCGCATGGTGGTGGGCGCCCAGGGCGCCTACTACACCGACGCCGAGGGCCGCAAGATCTTCGACGGCCTGTCGGGCCTGTGGTGCTCGGGCCTGGGCCATGGCCGCACGGAGGTGGCCCAGGCCATCGGCCGCGCCGCCGCCAACCTGGACTACGCCCCGGCATTCCAGTTCGGCCACCCCGCTTCGTTCGAGCTGGCGAATCGCATCAAGGACCTGACGCCCGCCGGGCTGGACTATGTGTTCTTCACGGGTTCGGGCTCGGAGGCGGCCGACACCTCGCTGAAGATGGCGCGCGCCTACTGGCGCACCAAGGGCCAGGCCGGCAAGACGCGCCTGATCGGCCGCGAGAAGGGCTACCACGGCGTGAACTTCGGCGGCATCTCGGTGGGCGGCATGGTGGGCAACCGCAAGACCTTCGGCCAGGCGGTGGAGGCCGACCACATTCCCCACACGCAGCCGCCCGTGGGCTCCTTCTTCAAGGGCATGCCCGACACCGACGGCCGGGCCCTGGCCGACAAGCTGCTGGACGTGATCGCCCTGCACGACGCGAGCAACATCGCCGCCGTGATCGTGGAGCCGTTCTCCGGCTCGGCGGGCGTGGTGATCCCGCCTGCTGGCTACCTGCAGCGCCTGCGCGAGATCTGCACGCAGAACAACATCCTGCTGATCTTCGACGAGGTCATCACCGGCTTTGGCCGCTGCGGCGGCTGGACGGGCGCCGAGGTGTTCGGCGTGACGCCCGACATCATGAACTTCGCCAAGCAGGTGACCAACGGCGCCCAGCCCCTGGGCGGCTGCGTGGCCACCAAGGAGATCTACGACACCTTCATGGCTGCCGGCGGGCCGGAGTACATGCTGGAGTTCCCGCACGGCTACACCTACTCGGCCCACCCCGTGGCCTGTGCGGCGGGCAACGTGGTGCTGGACATCCTGCAGAAGGAAGACATGCCCGGCCGCGTGAAGGCCCTGGCGCCGTATTTCGAGAACGCGGTGCACGGCCTGAAAGGCGCCAAGCATGTGGCCGACATCCGCAACTACGGCCTGGCCGCGGGCTTCACCATCGCCGCGCTGCCGGGCGAGCCCGCCCGCCGCCCCTACGAGGTGGCCATGAAGTGCTGGGACAAGGGCTTCTACGTGCGCTACGGCGGCGACACCATCCAGCTCGCGCCGCCCTTCATCAGCACCCAGGCCGAGATCGACCGCCTGGTCAGTGCCCTGGGCGACGCCCTGCACGAAACCGCCTGAACTCCTGTTTTGATAGCTACTGGCGCTTGATAAATAAGCGCTAGAGGCACTTTTGACTTGAAATCACCATGAACCACGACAAGAACGTCACCACCACCATCGGCCACCTGATCGATGGCCAGATCGTTGCCGACACCGAACGCACGCAGCCCGTCTTCAACCCCGCCACCGGTCAGTCCACCACCAGCGTGGCGCTGGCCAGCAAGGCCACGGTCGAGGCCGCCATCGCTTCCGCCGAAGCGGCCTTCCCCGCCTGGCG
>DAIQRN010000343.1:0-3660 GCA_036786185.1 Acidovorax sp.
CATTCCCAGCTACGCACCGCGCCAGGCGGCTGCGCACTTCAACAAGCTGGAGTGCTTCTGCTTCAACCAGTACACGCTCGAGCCGGGTGAAAAAAAGGAATGGCCGGTGGCCTTCGTGATCGATCCCCGCCTGTCCAAGGATGTCACGACGATCACGCTGTCCTACACTTTCTTCGAGGTGGGCGGCAAGACGCCTGCTGCGCCGCAATCCATCGCCGCCGTGAATCCGGTGGTATCTGCCGCGCAGCCGATAGGAGCAGGGTTGTGAAAACCTCCGCAGAGCAATCCGCCGTGAAGCCCCATGAGCGCAAAGGCGCGCTGCTGCGCACCGTGCGGGCGGTGGCCTGGTCGCTGATTGGGTTGCGCAAAGGCAGCGAGTACCAGAAAGACATCGAGAAACTCAACCCGATACACATCATCGTGGTGGGTCTGGGCGCGCTGTTTCTGTTGGTGGTGGGCTTGATCGTGCTGGTCAATTGGGTCGTGTGAGTGCGTTGTTGGTACAGGCACCGACAATAAAACCGAAAACAAAGATTTAGAGAGTCAGGAGCTGAAATGAGTGCATCAACCCACGGCGGAACCCCGTATTACTTCGTGCCCGCCGAGTCACGCCATCCTGTGATGGCATCGATTGGTCTGTTCTTTGTCATCCTGGGTGCCAGCCAGTGGATCAATGGCCATGTCTGGGGCCAATATTCCTTTGCTTTTGGC
This sequence comes from Acidovorax sp., assembly GCA_036786185.1. GTDB lineage: Bacteria > Pseudomonadota > Gammaproteobacteria > Burkholderiales > Burkholderiaceae_C > Acidovorax. The sequence goes on from DAIQRN010000343.1 coordinate 712, forward strand.
CTGGTGTGGTGGCTGTTCGTGCTTTACCAATGGTTTGGCGATGCCGTCCGCGAGAGCGAGGGTGGGCTCTACGGCCACAAAATCGATCTTTCCTACCGCTGGAGCATGAGCTGGTTCATCTTCTCGGAGGTGATGTTCTTCGGCGCCTTCTTCACCGCGCTGTGGTGGGCCCGCTCGCATTCGGTGCCCGCACTTGGAAGCCTGGAAAACGCGTTGCTGTGGCCTGATTTCAAGGCGGTCTGGCCCAGCCTGGCAGCAGGTGTCACGGCATCGCCTGCGGGTACGGTGGAGCCTTTCCAGACGGTTGGCCCCTTCTGGCTGCCCACCATCAATACGGCGCTGTTGCTGACCTCGGGTGTCACGCTCACGATCGCCCACCATGCACTGCGCGAAAACCAGCGCGGCAAGACCATCGGCTTCATGTGGGCTACCGTGCTTTTGGGCTTCGTTTTCCTGATCGTTCAAGGTTACGAGTACTACCACCTCTACACCGATCTGAACCTCAAGCTCAATTCGGGTATCTTTGGCTCGACGTTTTTCATGCTGACCGGCTTCCACGGCTTCCACGTGTTTCTTGGCATGCTGATGCTGTTCGTGATCACCTTGCGCCTGCAAAAGGGGCACTTCACGGCAGACAAGCATTTCGGCTTCGAGGGTGCAGCCTGGTACTGGCACTTTGTGGACGTGGTGTGGCTGGGCCTGTACGTGCTGGTGTACTGGATGTAAAACCTGCGCCACCCGCAAAAAAAGCGCCGAGAGGCGCTTTTTTTACGTGGCAGGGGTTGCTCCTTGTTTTATAGCTGCTAGCGCTTGATACAGGCCATTTTCAATATAAAAACAATCAAAAAACCTTATATAACAAGCGCTAAGAGCTCATTTTTTCATAGCTTTGTCGCAGGCAAGCCGGTCGGCTGGATGTAGCCCAGCTTCCAGGCCGCCAGCAGGCACAGAAACAGCACAATCGACAGCCCCACGCGCAGCGCCAGCGCCCGCGCCATGTGACGGCCCTTGGCCCGGTCGTCCTGGTCGTTCTGGCCCTTGCGCATCATGAAGAACAGGGCCGATGCCAGACTGGCCACAATAGCGATGAACGCCACCACCACAAGATATTTCATGGAACCCATTATCCCGTGACCCACGCCCGACGCACCGTGGCCGCCACGGGCCCGCGCTTCTGGCTGATCGCGCTGGCCGCGCTGCTGGGCGTGCTCGTCACGGTCTCTCTGGGGCGCTGGCAGCTGTCCCGCGCGGCCGAGAAAGAAGCCCTGCAGGCCGCGCTGGACGAGCGCGGCCGCCTGCCCGCGGTCGATGGCGCCGCCTTGCTGTCCGCCGCCGCTGCGCCCACCGACACGCAGGCGCTGGTGCACCGCGCCGTGGTGCTGCAGGGGCGCTGGCTGCCGCAGCACACGGTCTATCTGGACAACCGCCAGATGCAGGGTCGCCCGGGGTTCTTCGTGCTCACGCCGCTGCAGTTGGCGGCGCCAAACACAGGGGTCGTTCTGGTGCAGCGCGGCTGGGCGCCGCGCAATTTTCAGGACCGCTCCGCGCTGCCGCCGGTGGACACGCTGGTGGGCGCCGTGGTGCGTGTTGACGGCCGCATTGCCGCCGCGCCCGCGCGCCTGTACGAGTTCCAGGGTGCCGCCCGTTCCGAGGGGTCTTCCCGCATCCGGCAAAATCTCGACCTGGCGGCCTTTCGCACCGAAACCGGCTTGGCACTGGCCCCTCTCACGGTGATGCAGACCGGCCCCGCCAGCGAGGGCCTGCAGCGCGACTGGCCCGTGGTCGGTGCAGGCATCGACAAACACTACGGATACGCATTTCAATGGTTCGGGCTCTGCGGCCTGATTGCACTTCTTTATGTCTGGTTCCAAATCGTCCGACCCATCGTTCGCCAGCGCAGCCAGCCTGCCGCCTGAGGAAGGCCCGGCGGGCCAGCACCCCCTGGGGCTCACCGTACACACGCTGCCCGCGGCGGCTGACGCCGTCGCCTCGGCACAGCGCACGCGACATGGCCGCTGGAAGATGCTCAGCGTGCTGCTGGTTTGCGCAGCACCGGTCATTGCCTCGTATTTCACCTACTACGTGATCCGCCCCGAGGGCCGCCACAACTATGGCGAGTTGATCGACCCGCAGCGCACCCAGCCCGACCGGGTCGCCACGGCGCTCGACGGCCAGGCCGTTCCGCTGGCCTCGCTCAACGGCCAGTGGCTGCTGGTCAGCGTGGCCGGTGGCGCCTGCGACGCAGCCTGTCAAAACCACCTGTACCTGCAGCGCCAACTGCGCGAGAGCCTGGGCAAGGAAAAAGACCGACTGGACTGGGTGTGGCTGGTGACCGACGACGCGCCCGTGCCCGCCGCGCTGCAGCCCGCGCTGCAAAAGGCCACGGTCCTGCGCCTGGATGCCGAGGCGCTCAATGCCTGGCTGGTGCCCGCCGCAGGCCAGCAACTGGCCGACCACCTGTACGTGGTGGACCCCATGGGCAACATGATGATGCGGTTTCCTGCCGCCATGGACGCCGCGGGCGCGGCCAAGGCCAAGCGCGACGTGGGGCGCCTGCTGCGGGCGTCTTCTTCCTGGGACCAGGCCGGCCGGCCTGCCAAGCCCTGATGGACGCACCGCAATCCCTGTACGACCTGGCGCCGCTGGCCCGGCTGATGCTGCTGGGCGTGGTGATCGCCCTGGGGCCGCTGGCCTGGGTGGCCTGGCGCAACCCGGGCAGTTCGCCGCTGCGCCGCCTGCAGGCACTCACGGTGCTCACGCTGTTCCTGACCTTTGACCTGGTGCTCTTTGGCGCCTTCACGCGCCTTACCGATTCGGGCCTGGGCTGCCCCGACTGGCCCGGCTGCTACGGCAGCGCCAGCCCCGTGGGCGCGCACACCGAGATCGCCGCCGCCCAGCAGGCCATGCCCACCGGCCCGGTCACGCATGGCAAGGCCTGGGTGGAGATGA
>DAIQRN010000344.1:0-3657 GCA_036786185.1 Acidovorax sp.
GCCTCTATCCACTTTCATCCCCAACAAGGAGCCACCCCATGCCCAATGTGAATCTTGATGCCCAATTCGTCCGTGGTGCCGTCTGCCTGGAGGGGAGGGGCAAGACTGATTACTACGACAACGCCATCACCGGCTTCATTCTCGAAGTCCGTTCCACAGGCGGCAAGACCTATAGCCTTCGGTACCGCGATCCGTACGGCAAGCAGCGCCAGCGCAAGATTGGCGATGCCAAAGCCATTTCCTTCGAGAAGGCGAGACAGGCTGCGGAAAAGCTCCGCTCCAAGGTCGTGCTGGGAGAGAACCCTGCCGAGGACAAGAAGGCCCTTCGTCAGGTGCCCACGCTCGCAGAGTTCATCCGCGACAAGTACATCCCGCACATCCATCTGCACAGGAGAAATTTCCAATCCACCATCAGCTTTCTGAACATCCACATCATTCCTCGCTTTGGCGCACTGCATCTCGACCAGATCACCTCCACGATGATCTCGGAAGCCCATCAGGGTATGCGCAGCAAAGGGTATGCACTGGCGATGGCGAACAAGCTGCCGATCCTGTTCAAGATCATGTTCAATTTGGCCAAGAAGATGAGAGTGCAGGGCGCTTCCTCGAATCCCGCCAATGAGGTGACTCTGTTTCAGGCCAACAATGCGAAAGAGCGCTATCTGAGCAGCGAGGAGACCGCACGGCTGCACGCGGCACTGGCCCAGAGCGAGAACACCCAGCTCAAGCACATCGTGGCGTTGATGCTGATGTTTGGTTGCCGCAAGCGGGAACTGCTGGATGCCAAGTGGGAGCACTTCGATATGGAGCGGAGCAACTGGCGCATCCCCATGTCGAAGTCCGGGAAGGCCCGCAACATCCCTATCTCTGCGAAAGCGATGGAGTTGCTGCAAGGGCTGCCGAGGTGGAATGGGTGTCCATATGTCGTGCCGAACCCCAACACCCTCAAGCCGTATGGCAATCTGTTCTGTGCGTGGGATACGGCACGCAAAAGAGCGGGTCTGCCTGATGTTCGCATGCACGATCTACGGCACAGCTTTGCCAGCAATCTGGTGAACGCAGGCCAGTCCATCTATGTGGTGGGCAAGCTGTTGGGGCATTCCCAGGTCAAGACGACGCAGCGTTACGCACACTTGTCTGATGCCACATTGCATGCCGCCGTGGACGCCGCAGCCAATGCCGCCATTGGTCCAGGACTAGAAAGCCAGAGGGCCAGCGCGTAGCGGAAAAACTGGGCAAAATTTTCCCCCTCCACCCCTCAGCGGAAACGACGGCTGGGTTGGGTGGGTGGTGGGAGAGCCAAGGCCCGGGGAAAGGAAAGGCGTTGATTCCATTGGGCATCGGAATCCGGCATAAAAACTCGGGGTGGGGGATGGGTGGGTGGTGCTGAAAAGCAACCTGGAAAAGGCGAAAAAATCCTTGCAAATCTTCAACTTACGAGGATCTTTGGCCTGTTCAACACCTTCCAGTTCGCCCACGCCTACGCTCGCGGCGAAGGCATGAAGCACTACACGGAGATGGTGCAGGAGCCAGAATTCGCCGCACGCGAAAAGGGCTACACCTTCGTGTCGCACCAGCAGGAAGTGGGCGCGGGTTACTTCGACGACGTGACCACCGTGATCCAGGGCGGCTCGTCCTCCGTGAAGGCCCTGACGGGTTCGACCGAAGAAGAGCAGTTCCACTGATCTGACAGGTCTTTCGCGCCGCACGGCAGGGCCGGGCGCGGAAGACGCTGAACCCCAGCCCGAAGCACCCGCTTCGGGCTTTTTTATTGGCGGCCCCTTTCACTTATATAGTCCAGTGGTTACCAATCGTGTTTTTGAATGACAGATCCTGATACTCCCGCACCGACGGGCACCGACGCCACGGACAACTCTCACTACCTGCGCGCGTTGACCGACATGGCCGACCAGCATTCCGTGGTGGCGGGGGCGGCTATTTTTACGGACACCGGCGTCAAGTTGGTGGACAAGGGCGCGCGCATTGATAGTCGCCTGTATGCCAGGTTGGTGCAGCATAAGCTGCGCGAGCCCATCGACCACCACCTGTCCATTGGCAATCCTGTAACCGTGCCCCTGCTGCTCGCAGCGGGGCAGGCACTGGTTGAGGAAGACCCGCTGACGCGCATGTTGGCCGATGCGATGGGCTCGTCCGCCAGTTTGTTCGCGCCGCTCGGCTCACTGCCGCTGCCGGGGCCTATTGCCTGCAAGCTCACCGTGATGCGGGAGCAGCGGCCCGAGCTGTTTCGCCACAGTCTGCAAATGATGGCCGTGGCCGTTTTCCTGGGGGCCAGGAGCGGCATGAATGACCGCGACTGCGCCACGCTGGCCGCAGCCGCATTGCTGCACGACCTGGGCATGCTGTACCTGGAGCCCGCCTGGGCCGATCCCAACCACAAGGTGGTGGGCGCGCAGCGCAGGCACCTGGTGGCGCACCCCATCACCACCATGCTGATGATCCGCGACACCGGCGCCTATCCCCAGGCCGTTCAGACCGCCGTGCTGGAGCACCACGAGCACATGGACGGCAGCGGCTACCCGCGTGGACTCAAGGCCGCCGACATTTCGCCCATGGGCCGCATTCTCATGCTGGCCGAGGTGGTGGCTGCGTTCTTCGACAAATACGACGACCTGCCGGGGCAGCGCCTGTCGCTGGTGTTGCGGCTCAACCATCGCAAGTACCCGGGCGACCTCGTGGCCCACATCCTGCCCCTGCTGCGGGGCATGCAGCCGCGCGACGCTGCCTTGGTGGCGCCTTTGGCCGAGGACGCCCCGCGCCAGATCGCGCTGCTGGCCGACGCCTTTGCCCGCTGGGACGCGCTCAAGGCCACCTTGCCCCCCACCACTGCCCAGCTCGCTCCGGACAGTGCCTTCGCCTACGCCGACGACCGCCTGCTCGACCTGCAAAAAGCCCTGCTGGAATCGGGCTCCCACCCGCAGCAGCAGGCCGAAATTCTGGACATGCTGCAGGGCGATGCCCTGGGCCTGGCCGAAGTCGCCCTGGTGGGGCGCGAGGCGCAGTGGCAGCTGCAGGGCATCCTGAACACCTGCCACCGCCGCTGGCCGCAGCTGGACGAGCGCGCCACGCCGGCGGATGCCGCAGTGGCGGACTGGTGCGACTGGGCAGCGGGCAAGCTGTGACGTGACGGGCCTCACGGGCCTTCACGTCACCCGCCTTGCGGCGCTCGTTCTCGACCCGGACGGTTACAACATCGAAGCCGTCTTTCACGGCGGCCCGACCCGCTGAGGCAGGCGCCCCTGCGCACGATGGGGGCTTCTTGCGGCTGAAAATACTGGTTATATTTACAGTATTTTCAGCCTCAACCCTGCCTGCCATGCCCGCCTTTTCCTCACCCATCCACTTGCCCGGCGTCTGGCACGCCGATGTGCTGGGCGCGGCCACCACGCAGACCCAGCCCACGGGGCATACGCTGCTGGATGCGCAATTGCCCGGTGGCGGCTGGCCTGTGGGCGCCTTGTGCGAGGTGCTGCAACCCCTGGCCGGGCGACACGAATGGCCGCTGGTGCTGCCCGCGCTGGCCCGCGCCACGGCCCGGCGTGATGGGGCCGTGGTAGCGGTTGCGCCGCCGTGCGAGCCATTCGGCCCCGCGTTGCAGGCGCAGGGCCTGCCCGCCGGGCGGCTGTGCGTGGTGTCGGC
>DAIQRN010000345.1:0-3642 GCA_036786185.1 Acidovorax sp.
TAGTAGCTGGCCAGGAACATGGCCAGCCCCAGCACGGCCGCCACGGCCAGCGGCGCCGCCAGCCCGCCGTAGTGGTGCATGGAAATGAAGAGCCACCAGAAGGTGCCCGCCAGCCAGGCCGTGGCAAACAGGAAACCGGTCAGTGCGCCGCGCCGCCAGGCCATGGCCGCCGTGGGCGTGGGCCGCACCAGCCAGGCCAGCAGCGCCAGGGACAGCAGCTGCAGCCACCACAGCGGCGCACCACCCCAGGGCCAGGCCAGGGAAGCCGCCTGGGCCAGGCCCGCGGCCACGGCCAGCAGGGCCTGCGGCCCCAGCGGCAGCCCTGCGGGTGCACGCGGCTGCGCCATCAGTTGCCAGGGGCGCTGGCGCCATCGGCCCGCGACACCTTGAACCAGCGCACGGCGCCGCCCTTGGTGTGCAGCACGGCAAAGTGCAGGCCGCCCAGCTGCAGAAACTCGCCGCGCCGGGGCATGTGGCCCATTTCGTGGGTGATCAGGCCGCCGATGGTGTCAAAGTGCGCGCCAGGGTCGCTGCTCTCGATGCGCACGTCAAAGGCTTCGCTGACCCGCTCCACCGAGGTGCCGCCGCTCACGCGATAGGTGTGGTCGGCCAGGCCGAAGATGTCGCCGTCGTCCTCGGGGATGTCGAACTCGTCCTCGATCTCGCCCACGATCTGCTCCAGCACGTCCTCGATGGTGATGAGTCCGGCCACGCGGCCGAACTCGTCGATCACGATGGCCAGATGGTTGCGGTTGCCGCGGAACTCGCGCAGCAGGTCGTTGAGGCCCTTGCTCTCGGGCACGAAGGCGGCCGGGCGCAGCAGGGCGCGGATGTTGAGGTCGGGCGAGCGCTGCAGCTTGAGCAGGTCCTTGGCCAGCAGGATGCCGATGATGTTCTCGCGCTCGCCCTGATAGACCGGAAAGCGCGAATGCGCGGTGCTGATGACCAGGTGCAGCAAGTCCTCGAAGGGCGCGTCGATGTTCACCATGTCCATCCGCGGGGCGGCCACCATCACCTCGCCCGCCGTCATGTGGGCCATGCGGATGACGCGCTCCAGCATCACGCGCGACTCGGCGCCGATGACTTCGTTGTCCTCAGCCTCGGCCAGGGTCTTGATGAGTTCTTCCGAAGAATCCGGCCCGGGGTGGATGAACTCCACCACTTTTTGCAGGAAGCTGCGCTTGTCTTCCTTTTCGGGCCATCGCGGAGGGTGCGGGTCGGACACTGTCTTGGGGTGCAGGACGTGCGGTAGTGAGTCGGACCCCTAGGATAGCGGATTGCCGCGACAGGGCGCCGCGAGCGCCCCCCGGCCCCCTGGCCGCGCTTACTCGACGGCCTGGTGGCGCGCGTTGCGCACGCCGCTGCGCACTTCTTGCACGCTGGCCAGAAAGTCCCAGAACTGCATGGCCTGCTTCTTGAGCTGGTAGTCCACCTCGGCAAACTGCTGCTCGACCAGCTCGGCCACGCGGGTGTCAAAGCTGGCGGGCGGGATCTGCAGGTAGGCCTCGGACTCGGTGCCGTCGCGGCGCACCGTGGCACCGGCCTTGCGCGCGATCTTGAGCATGGCCGTGTTTTCGGACAGCGCGTGGATGAAGACCATGTCCACACCCTCGTTGCGCGCGTGCATCACGGCGCGCTCGAACAGCCGCGCGCCAAAGCCCCGGCCGCGCGCCTGCTTGAGCACGGACACGCCGAACTCGGCGCAGTGCTTGTGCGCCGGGTCTTCCGAGAAGGCCAGGTGCGCCATGGCGATGAGTTCAAGGCGACGGTTGTAGATGCCAAAGATCTCGTCACGGTCAAAGTCGAGCTGCTCGGCATAGCGGCGGACCTGCTCGTCGTTGGCGGCGTAGCCAAAGCGCAGGTAGCGGTCGGCGGGCTCCAGACGCAGCAGGTGCTGAGCGATACGCTCGCGGTAGGAAGGCCCGAGGGCGCGGATAGGAACCATCGTGGGGACCTCCTTCGTGGTGCGTGCGTCACCGAGGGCGGGTGCCTCGTCCATGACAGGGCGCAGCATATCCTTGCTTGCGTACCAGGATGCCTTGAGCCAATCTTTACTTGGGAACATGCCGTCAATATAAGGGTTAACCCCTGGAATTTCCAGCGATTTTTGCTGCGTTGCAACAAAATAGTGACCCCTACCAAATAAGCATCAAAATAACCTCCAGCGCTTATGCAGAAAGCGCCAAAAGCTATTTATTCAATAGCAAAATCCCCCTTCTTCACACCGGCACGGCCGTGGTTGCCTTCACGCGGTCGAGGACAAAGCTGGTTTTGCAGTCCTGCACGCTGGGGTGCTTGAGCAGCGTGTCCATGATGAAGCGGCTGTAGTGCGCCATGTCGGCCACCACCACGCGCAGCAGGTAGTCCATCTCGCCGGTCAGCGATGCGCATTCCACCACCTCGGGCCAGGTCTGCACGCTGGCGCGAAACAGGTCCATGGGGTTGCGCTTGTGGCTTTCGGTGTGCTTTTCAAGGCGCACGTTGAGGTAGGCCGTCAGCCCCAGGCCCACGGCCTCGGGCGGCACCAGGGCCACGTAGCGGGCGATCACGCCGCTGTCCTCCAGCCGCTTGACGCGGCGCAGCACGGCGCTGGGCGACAGGCCCACCTGCTCGCCGATGACGTCATAGGTCTCGCGGCCGTTGTCTTGCAGACGGCGCAGGATGGCGCGGTCCAGCTTGTCCAATGCGTCAAAGGCTTTCATGGCGCAGGATTTTAGGAAATCTCCGGCATTTTTCGCAATCCTTTGCGCAAGCGCAACGCCCGCGCCACGCCCCTGTGCCACACCGCCCCGGCACCCCGCTGCCGCAGGCACTTGGCGCATCCACCTTGCAGCAAAATTTGATCACTCACAACATTCCTGCAAATCAAGGCCCAACACCTCTTGATTTCGCCAAAAACATGAGATGCCTCCCCCCTACAGTCCATGACATACATCAACGCATGCTGGAGACACCCATGAACGCCCCCCTGCCGCACCAAGCCACCGCCCCCCTCAACGTCTGGGACAACCCCATGGGCCTGATGGGGTTTGAGTTCATCGAATTCACCTCGCCCACGCCGGGCGTTCTGGAGGCGGTATTCGACAAGCTGGGCTTCACCCTGGTGGCCAAGCACCGCTCCAAGGACGTGGTGCTGTACCGCCAGAACGGCATCAACTTCATCCTGAACCGCGAACCCGGCAGCCAGGCCGCCTACTTTGGCGCCGAGCATGGCCCCTCGGCCTGCGGCATGGCGTTCCGTGTGAAGGACGCGCACAAGGCCTACCACCGCGCGCTGGAGCTGGGTGCCCAGCCCATCGACATCCCGACCGGCCCCATGGAGCTGCGCCTGCCCGCCATCAAGGGCATCGGCGGCGCGCCGCTGTACCTGATCGACCGGTTCGAGGATGGCAAGAGCATCTACGACATCGACTTCGAGTTCATCGAAGGCGTGGACCGCCGCCCCGTGGGCCATGGCCTGAACGAGATCGACCACCTCACGCACAACGTCTATCGCGGCCGCATGGGCTTTTGGGCCAGCTTCTACGAGAAGCTGTTCGGCTTCCGCGAGATCCGCTACTTCGACATCCAGGGCGAATACACGGGCCTGACCAGCAAGGCCATGACCGCGCCCGACGGCAAGATCCGCATCCCGCTGAACGA
>DAIQRN010000346.1:0-3638 GCA_036786185.1 Acidovorax sp.
GCGGTGGGCTCGGCCGCAGGCGCAGCGTCCGCCGGGGCCGATGCGGCCGTGTCAGCCGCTGGGGCCTGGGCCAGGGCGGTCGTGGCGCCGGACAGCAGACAGAGCCCCAGAACGAAGGAAGCAAGCAGTTTTTTCATGGCGTTTTCTCTTGTGTCTTTTGCGTCGATGCCCTCACAGGGCTTCCTTGCCGGTTTCGCCGGTGCGGATGCGCACCACCTGCTCCAGGTGGGTCACAAAAATCTTGCCGTCGCCGATCTTGCCGGTGCGCGCGGCGCCTTCGACGGCCTCGATCACGCGGTCCACCAGGTCGTCGGCAATGGCGGCTTCGATCTTGACCTTGGGCAGAAAGTCCACCACGTACTCGGCGCCGCGGTACAGCTCGGTGTGGCCCTTCTGGCGGCCAAAGCCCTTGACCTCGGTGACGGTGATGCCTTGCACGCCGATGTCCGAGAGCGCTTCGCGCACCTCGTCGAGCTTGAAAGGCTTGATGATGGCTGTGACCATTTTCATGGGGTGTTCCTCCAGGACGCGGGATTACAGGGTTTTGGTCAGCGTGACGATCACGCGCGACTTGTTGGCATGGCCGAAGAAGGCCTTCTTGTTGGCGCCCACCACGGCCGCGCCCAGCGACAGGCCATCGCCCAAGTCATAGACGCCGCCCAGGCTGTAATCCATGTAGTTGGGCACGCCCGTGTCCTTGATGTCGCCCGCAAAGCGGGTAAAGCCCACCGAGGCCTTGAGCGTGAGGCTGGGCGCCACTTCCTGGGCCAGGGCCAGGTTCAGGTAGCCCGTGTTGCGGCCCTTGAGACCCGAGCCCGCCTTGGCGCCCGCCCAGCCGAAGTAGTCCTTGGAGACGGTGTGCGAGTACTTGGCGGTGACAGGCCCGAAGGTGGCCGCGCCATACAGCTCGGTGGTATTGCCGCTGGCGTTGCCGGGGTAGATGTAGGTCAGTGCGCCCAGGTCAAAGTCAGCGCCCGCGGCCTTGAACTTGAAGCCGCCGTACAGGTCGGCTTCGAGCGAGTTGTTGGCCAGCCAGTCCACGCTGGAGTTCCAGTTGCCCACGTACCAGCCGGACTCGCCGAAGGCGTAGTCAAAGCCGCCCTGCAGCGCGGGCTTGACGGCCTTGGCCTTGCTGGCGTCCTGGTCCTGGCCACGGAACTTGTAGTTGGTAGTCAGGCTGACGTTGCCGGTAAGCTGGGCGCTGGCCAGCAGGGGGAGCGATGCAAGCAGGGCAACGCCCAGGGTCTGGATGATGGCGCGGGTCATGGTTCCTCCGGAAAGACAAAGTAGGGATAAGCGCTTTAAGCATGGACCGTGCCACCGCTTTTCAGTCCCGCGCGACAGGGTTGCTTCGCGTTACAGTGGCGGCGCGGCCACGCCCGGCAGCGCACTGGCTTGGTGCAAAGCACCTGCGCTGCGCCGCCCCGCCACACACAACGCACCCATCTGGGGAGAAACCGTTTCATGAGTCTTGCTTTGGTGCAAAGCCGCGCCCTTCTGGGGCTGCAGGCGCCATCCGTCACGGTGGAGGTGCATCTGGCCAACGGCCTGCCCAGCTTCACGCTGGTGGGCCTGGCCGAGGTGGAGGTGAAGGAGGCCCGCGAGCGCGTGCGCTCGGCGCTGCAGAACGCGGGGCTGGAGTTCCCCACCAATAAACGCATCACCGTCAACCTGGCACCCGCCGACCTGCCCAAGGACTCGGGGCGGTTCGATTTGCCCATTGCGCTGGGCATCCTGGCGGCCAGTGGGCAGATCGACGCCAGCCGCCTGGCGGGCTACGAGTTCGCTGGCGAGCTGTCGCTGTCGGGTGAGCTGCGGGCCGTGCGCGGCGCCCTGGCCACCAGCCTGGCGCTGCGCCGCCAGCAGGTGGACAGCCAACTCGTGCTGCCGCCCGGAAGCGCCGAAGAAGCCGCCCTGGTGCCCGAAGCCCATGTGGTGCGCGCTCGCCATCTGCTGGACGTGGTGCGCGCCTTTGCGCCGCCCGGTGGCATGGCCCCCGACGCTGCGGACGACGATGGCTGGACGCGGCTGCAGCCCGCCCCCATGGCCATCGCCGCCACCGGCCTGGACATGGCCGACGTGAAGGGCCAGGCCACGGCCAAGCGCGCGCTGGAGATCGCGGCCGCGGGCGGGCACAGCGTGCTCATGGCCGGGCCGCCGGGCTCGGGCAAGTCCATGTTGGCGCTGCGCTTTGCGGGCCTGCTGCCCGCGATGACGGTGCCCGAGGCGCTGGAGAGCGCAGCCATCGCCAGCCTGGCCGGGCGCTTTCGGCCCGAGGTGTTTGGCCACCGGCCCACGAGCAGTCCGCACCACACCTCCAGCGCGGTGGCGCTGGTGGGCGGCGGGTCGCCCCCGAGGCCTGGCGAAATCTCCATGGCCCACAACGGAATTTTGTTCCTCGACGAGCTGCCCGAGTTTCCCCGCGCGGCGCTGGAGGCTTTGCGCGAACCGCTGGAGTCCGGCCACATCACCATCGCCCGCGCGGCGCAGCGTGCCGACTTTCCGGCGCGCTTTCAGCTCATCGCCGCCATGAACCCCTGCCCCTGCGGCTTTCTCGGCTCCAGCCAGCGCGCCTGCCGCTGCACGCCCGACCAGGTGGGCCGCTACCAGGCCAAGCTCAGCGGCCCGCTGCTGGACCGCATCGATCTGCACGTGGAGGTGCCCGCCCTGCCCGCCGACCAGCTGGTACAGGCTCCGGCGGGCGAAGGCACGGCCGCCATCCGCGCCCGTGTAGAGCAGGCCCGCGCCCGCGCGCTGGCGCGTCAGGGCCAACCCAACCAGGCGCTGCAGGGCCAGCAGATCGACACGCACGCGCTGCTGGACGACGGAGCCGTGAAGTTCCTGCACACCGCCGCCGCCCGCCTGGGCTGGTCGGCCCGCAGCACGCACCGCGCGCTGAAGGTGGCACGCACCATCGCCGACCTGGCCGGTGCCGACACCACGCAGACCAGCCATGTGGCCGAGGCCGTGCAGTACCGGCGGGTGCTGCGTGGCGCTGCAGTGAACTCCTGAATTAATAGCTGCTAGCGCTTGCCCCATAAGCGCCAGCGGCATTTTTGACTAAAATTCACATACCATCACGCCATGTCCCGCGCACGCACGAGCCCAGCCACCCCGCCCTGCCCTGAAGACGCCCCGACGCCCGCCGTAGAGGCCGTGGACACGCGCTTCCTGCGCTCGCTCGCGGGCTACAACACGCGCCGCGCCTCGCTGGCCATCATCGAGGTGTTCATGGAGCGCATGGCCGTGTACGACCTGAAGGTGGTGGACTTCTCGGTGCTGTCGCTGGTGGCGCACAACCCCGGCGTCACCTCGCGCCAGCTGTGCGCGGCGCTCAATGTGCTGCCGCCCAACCTGGTGGGCCTGATCGCGGCGCTGGAGCGGCGCGGCCTGATCGAGCGCCGCCCGCACCCCAGCGACGGCCGCGCCATGGGCGTGCACCTGACGCCCGAGGGCGTGGCCCTGACCCAGCAGGCCGAGAAGACCGCCGCGCAGCTGGAGCAGGACGCCACGTCGCGCCTGACGGCTGCCGAGCGCAAGACGTTGATCCGCCTCCTGCAGAAGATTTACTGAAGCCCCAGCAGCCGCACGGCGTTGCCCTTGAGGATGCCGGGCATCACCTCGGGCTTGAAGCCCGC
>DAIQRN010000347.1:0-3635 GCA_036786185.1 Acidovorax sp.
CTTTATCTCACGGACGGGCGTAGCTCACTTCCAAGTGATTCGTGCAGACCTTCCCAAGCGGCCATCGCGGCAAGAAAAATACCGGTATGAATCTTGAAACTCATTTCATCTCCTTTAAAAGTTGATAACTTCCCCATACACATTCAATGAATCATTTTTTTGATATATCTCTCCCAATCAAAATAATCTGACGAGTGTCCTGTTGAGTTCGTTTTTAATGACCCACAGCAGATGAAAGACATTCAATTTGGCTCAAAAAGGCGTGCACTCCCCCCTTCGCCCACAGAAATGAGCAAAAAAATCGGGGGTATTGAGATGGAAACCGTCAGGTCGATGGCAACGGCTGTCGCGCCAGAGACCACCGTCGCAACACGCGCGGCACGACCAGCACCGCCAGCACGATGACCACCAGGGTCAGCGACATGGGCCGCTGCAGGAAGATGAGCCAGCTGCCCTCGCCCAGCGCCACGGCGTTGCGCATCTGCGCCTCGGCCAGCGGGCCCAGGATCATGCCAACCACCACGGGCGCCGTAGGGAAGTCAAAGCGCCGCATGAGCACGCCCAGCAGACCGATGCCGTAGAGCAGGAACAGATCGAACGCGCTCTGGCGCATGCCGTAAGCACCCACCGTGGCAAAGATCAGGATGCCTGCATAGAGCTGCGGACGCGGAATCTTGAGCAGCTTGATCCACAGGCCCACCATGGGCAGGTTCAGCACCAGCAGCATGAGGTTGCCGATGTACAGCGACGCGATCAGCGCCCACACCAGGGCGGCGGACGAGCCGAACAGCTGCGGGCCGGGGTTGATGCCGTAGTTCTGAAACGCGCCCAGCAGCACGGCCGTGGTGTTGCTGGTGGGAATGCCCAGCGTCAGCAGCGGGATCAGCGCGGCCGTCACCGTCGCGTTGTTGGCCGCCTCGGGGCCTGCCACGCCTTCGATGGCGCCCTTGGTGCCGAACTCGGCCCTGTCCTCGCCCTTGGCCAGCTTCTTCTCGGTCGCATAGCTCAGGAAGGTGGGTATCTCGGTGCCGCCAGCCGGAATGCAGCCAAACGGCGTGCCGATGACCGTGCCACGTATCCAGGCGGGCCACGAGCGCTTCCAATCACGCCCCGTCATGTGCACGCGGCTCATCGTGTTTTGCGTCTCGACAACGCGGCCCTCATACATGGCGGCGTACAGCACCTCGGCCACGGCGAACAGGCCCACGGCCACGAGCACGATGTCGATGCCGTCCAGCAGCTCCATCTGGCCCGCCGTGTAGCGCGCCGCACCCGAAATCTGGTCCATGCCCACGCAGCCCAGCGCCAGGCCCAGGAACAGCGCCGTCATGCCGCGCAGTGCGCTCTGGCCGAGCACCGCGCTCACGGTGGTGAAGGCCAGCACCATCAGCATGAAGTACTCCGGCGGCCCCAGCCTGACCGCAAACTCGGCCACGCCGGGCGCGAACAACGTCACGACCACCGTGGCGATGGTGCCCGCTACAAATGAGCCGATGGCCGACGTGGCCAGCGCCGCGCCCGCGCGACCGCTCTTGGCCATCTTGTTGCCCTCCATGGCGGTGACCATGCTGGCCGTTTCCCCCGGGGTGTTCAACAAAATGGAGGTGGTGGAGCCGCCGTACATGGCGCCGTAGTAGATGCCCGCAAAGAAGATCATCGAGGCCGTGACCTCGACCTTGGCCGTGATGGGCAGCAGCATGGCCACGGCCACGGCCGGGCCGATGCCGGGCAGCACGCCCACGGCCGTGCCCAGGGCGCAGCCCACCAAGGCCCACAGCAGATTGGCGGGGGTGATGGCGGTGGCAAAGCCCGTCAGCAGTGCGTCAAAGATTTCCATTTACAGCCACCCCGTCCCGGTCAGGCCTGGCAGGTTGATGGCCAGAAATTGCGTGAAGGCCCAGTACACGGGCGCAGAAATCGCCGCACCCGTCACCACATCCTTCACCCAGGTGCCAGCACGGCCAGCGTTCGACTGGCGGCTGGCGCGGCGCAGGCCTTGCACGGCCAACACGTAGCAGAGCGTGCAGCTCAGGATAAAACCCACGGTGCCAATCAGCGCAGCGTTCAGCAAGAGGCCCGACGACACCCAGACCAAGGGGCCGATGTCGGCCCGGGGCAGCCCGCCAGGGTCTGCCGCCTCACGAAAACCACCGGTGCGCGCCTCCCAAATCAACCAGGCGCCGCACACGCCCAACACCGCGGCACATAGCCAGGGCAGGAAGTTGGGGCCCACACCACCGTAGCCCGCGTTGCCCGAAATTTGAAACGCACCGAAGGCCATGCCGATTGCCACGAGCACGACGCCAACGCCCACCAGCATCTGTGCGCGCGGTGAGGGAATGCAGTGGGGCTCCTCGCCGTTTACAGCGGAGGTAGAAAAAGAAGGTTCGGGCATCGGCAGCTCCTTGCCCCCGCACAGGGGTACAAGTCAACACAACAAATCAACGGAAAAAATCAACCGGCAAAACAATGCACGGGCTGGGCGGGCAACAGGCCTGCCCAGCCCCGTGGTCATCAGACCATGCCGGACTTGGTCATGGTGTCGCGCAGGCTGGTGAACTCCTGGTCCACAAAGCTGGCGAAGGCCTCGCCCGCCATCCACGCAGGCGTCCAGTTGTTCTTCTCCAGCGCCTCGGCCCAGGACTTGCTCTTGACGGCCTTGTCGATCAAGGTCACCAGCGCATCGCGCTGGACCTTGGAGAGGCCGGGCGCGCCATACACACCGCGCCAGTTGCCAATCTCCACGTCAATGCCCTGCTCCTTGAGCGTGGGCACGTCGATGCCCGCCAGGCGTTTTTCGGAGGTGACGGCGATGGCGCGCATCTTGCCGGCGGCGATGTACTCCGAGAACTCGCTGTAGCCGCTGCCGCCGATGGTGACGTTGCCGCCCAGGATGGCCGCGGTGGCCTCGCCGCCCCCACGGAAGGCCACGTAGTTGATCTTGGAAGGATCAACGCCTACCTTCTGGGCGATCATGGCCGCCGCGATGTGCTCGGTGGAGCCACGCGATCCGCCGCCCCACTTCACGCTGCCGGGGTCCTTCTTGAGCTGCTCGACCACGTCCTTCATGGTCTTGAAGGGCGAGTTGGACGGCAGCACGAACACGTTGTATTCGCTGGTCAGGCGCGCCAGGGGCGTGACCTTGTCCAGGCCCACGGGCGGCTTGCCGGTGATGATGCCGCCCAGCATCACGGCGCCCATCACCATCATGGCGTGCGGGTCGCCCTTGCTGCTGTTGACGAACTGCGCCAGGCCGATGGCCCCCGCAGCACCGCCCTTGTTGTCGTAGGTGACGCTGGAGGCCGCACCCGCGTCCTGCAGGGCCTTGCCCAGCGCGCGGCCCGTGGTGTCCCAGCCGCCGCCGGGGTTGGCGGGGATCATCATCTTCATGGCCACCGAGGCGTGGGCAGCCTGGGGCAAAGCACCCGCGGCGGCGAGGGCCGCCAGGGATTTGATAAAGGTATCGCGACGCATGTTGTCTCCTTCCAGAGTGGGGTTAAGCACGGCGATGATGCGCGCGTCACCTGTCAAATGGCTGTCCGTAATCTCAGGGTAAACACCCGTTCTATGTGGTGGGTGCGACGGTGCTATGGTGCCGCGCATGCAATTGCTCCTTGTAGAAGACGACCCCACCA